>CANJXV010000004.1 GCA_947478935.1 Comamonadaceae bacterium | reverse complement strand
TGATGGCGCCAGGACGTATCTTGATATTGGGCGCTGCTTTCTCCGATAGGCCAGACTGCGCAGGCTTCAAGCCTTCGCCTGTTACCTCTACCACCTCGCCGGCTTGCCTTTGGGCTAGTACGCGTTTGCTATCGGCTTGCAACACCACAGCAGCTAAAACGTCGCCGTTGTCCGGGTGCTCGTCCAGCGCTTCGTCAATCGCGTCTTCTAGCTCTTGCGGGTCGCTGGGAAGTGTCATGAACTTTTCCGGGCCGCGATACACCTGACGCCGCTCAAAGTCCATGATGCCTCTGCGCAGCGCTTTGTAAGCAGCCTCCTGTTGCACGCTGTTGACGGTGGTGACCACGTCCAGGCCGCGTGTATAGGTTTCATCGCCATATTGTTCGTACATCAGTTGGCGCACCATTTCGGCCAGATATTCGGCATGCACCTGTGGGCGGGTGGCGGCGGTTTGCACACGCAGCACTTCGGCCTTGGCGGTTTTTGCCTCCTCGGCCGTAATAAAACCGTTGCTCAGCATGCGCTCAATAATGTATTGCTGGCGGATCCGCGCGCGGCGCGGGTTCTTAATCGGGTTATAGGCCGACGGTGCTTTGGGCAAGCCCGCCAGCATCGCTGCCTCGGCAATACTGATATTTTTTAGGGGCTTTCCAAAATAAGTTTCGCAAGCAGCGGCGAAGCCATAGGCACGATTGCCCAGGTATATCTGGTTCATATAGATTTCCAGAATTTGGTCCTTGCTCAGATTGTGCTCGAGCTTAAAGGTCAGTAAAACCTCGTAAATCTTGCGGGTAAAAGTTTTCTCGGACGACAGGTACACATTACGCGCCACCTGCATGGTGATGGTCGATGCACCCTGGCTATTGAAGCGCCCCACATTGGCCGCCGCAGCGCGCACCATGCCCACATAGTCAATGCCGCCATGCTGAAAAAAACGCGCATCTTCGATCGCCAGAATGGCATTTTTCATGACCAACGGGATTTCATTGATAGGCGTTAGCGTCCGGTGCTCTTCGCCGAACTCGCCCATCAAATCACCTTCGGATGAGTACACCCGTAAAGGCAGCTTTGGGTGGTAATCCTCTAAATCAGAAATATCCGGCAAATTAGGGTAAGCCAGCGCCATGACGATGGCCACCAAAAAAAGGACGGAGGCCGCGCCTGCCGCAGCGAGCCCGGCAAGGGACAGGACGACATAGCCCATCCAGCCCCAGATCGTGCGCGCTGGAGCCTTTTTTGTCGCGGCAGGCTTTGGGGGGACGGATGAGGGCAGTTCGGCCATGGATGCAAAGGTCTAGATAGTAAAAACGCAATTTGGCGATCAGTGCAACTCTGAGGAAAGTGTCAAAAATCGCCGAAACGCTGGGGGACACACCACGTTGGAAGCACAAAAACCTCATGGTAGCTCAGGTATGCCCACAAAAAACCGAAATGATATTTACAATATTTGCTAAAAATGATGTTAATATTGAAAAACATTAAATCGAAGCTTATTGAAATGTAGGCAGCTGAGGCGTAAAAAATGGATCTGAAGTCACTCCTAGGCAAACGTCAGGAAGAAATTGTGGGCATGGATATTAGCTCGTGGGGCATCAAAGTCGTCGGGCTCAGTGGATCTATGGACCAGCCGGTTTTGGACCTGCTCGCGAGCACCAGGCTGCCGGTCGGCCATATTGTGGACGGCAATGTCGTCAAGATGAGCGAAGTGGCTGAGGTCCTGCGCTCCTTGCTGCGAAAAAACCGGATAAATGCCAAAAAAGTTGCCCTCGCTTTGCCCTCGTCGGCGGTTATCACCAAGAAAATCATGGTGGAAGGGAATTTGAATCCAGCGGATATGGAGTCACAAATCGAAGAAGAAGCGCGTCAATATATTCCTTTCCCTTTGGAGGAGGTGAGCCTAGATTTTTGTACCGTCGGCCCAAACCCACAGCGCTCCGATATGCTCGATGTGCTCATTGCGGCGGCGCGCCGTGACCGAGTCCAAAATCTACAAGAACTTGTCGAACTGGTTGATTTGGAGGCCAGTGTGGTGGAAGTGCAATCCTACGCATTGCGATTAGCGACCAAGCGATTGGTCGATATTCATTTACCTGGCCAGGATAAAGCGGTAGTGCTATTGCTCAAGATAGGCGCTGGCCGCACGCTAATGCAAGTAACAGTGGGTGGTGCCATCGTTTACGAGCGTGACCAAGCCGTTGGGGGTGAGCAGTTGACTCAGCGCATTGCGTCGCATTACGGGTTCTCTAGAGATGAGGCGGAAAATAAAAAAATCTCTGGTGCGCTTGCGCAGGATTTCGAGTCATCGGTTTTGGCGCCTTATGTGTCAACCACCGTTCAGATGCTAGTGCGTGGAATGCAATTTATTTATAACAGCACGCCCTATAGCAAAGTTAATCAGATTTTCTTAACAGGTGGTGGCGCCATGGCCCCAGGCTTGGCCGCCGCCATATCCACGGCGCTGCAGTCGCCGTGTACTTTGATCAACCCTTTCGAGGGCATGAGTCTAGCGCCCCAAGTACGTAACAACCTACGGCTGCAAGATGCGCCCCTATTCGTTGGTGCGTGCGGTTTGGCCTTGCGGAGATTTGGCCTGTGATTCAATTTAATCTCTTGCCGCACCGCGAGGCGCTGCGCAAATTCAAAAAAGATCAGTTCAATGCCTCCATGGTGTTAACGCTAATCCTTGGCGGAATCACGGCGTTTGCTATTTACGGTTCGCTAATTTCCTCGATTGATGCCCAAAAAGACAATATTACGGTGCTTGAGAGAGAGATTAAACAGTACGAAGCGCAAATTATTGAAATCAAAGACTTAAAGACCCAGATCGACGCGCTGCTCGCACGTCAAAAAGCGGTGGAGGATATCCAGGCCGATCGAAACACCCCGGTGCGTCTGCTATCAGAGCTGGCGAACAATCTGCCGCAAGGGGTGGCACTAAGCAAATTATCCCAAAGAGACCAAGTGTTGACGCTGGAGGGTACGGCTCAAACTAACGAAAACTTGTCACAGTTTCTGGACAACTTGGGTAAAGCTGGCGGTTGGTTTTCTAAGCCCGAACTTCAAGTCAGCGAAGTCCAAAGCCTAAGCCCTAACGGCAAGGTGCCGGTGAAGGCTTTTAAGTTTTCGGTAAAGGCGATATTTTTACGCGCCCAAAATGCATCCGCTGCAAATGGACCGGTTTCCCCGTCGACTCCTGCAAAGGCCCCATCCACTACCTTGCCTATAAGTGCTGCATCAAAGTCAGTGCCGGCGGACGCCCCCAAAGTCTGAGCCGTAGGAATAAATACCCCAACTTAGCTATGAATCAAAATTTTTTAATGTCATTGTTCTCGACGATTGCCGCGCAGTTTCACGGACTGGATTCAGGAAAACCGTCCACATGGCCGCTTGTTCCCCGTCTGTTTCTATTGCTGGTTTTGTATGGCCTTACCGTAGGCATATTGTGGATATCTCCTCTGAGTGATTACGCCAATGAATTAGAAAAATCGATTGAAAAAGAAAATACCTTACGTGCTGAATTTACTGACAAGTTAGGTAAAGCGGCCAACCTAAATTTGTTGAAAAAGCAGCGTGATGAAGTAGCAATTACCGTGGAAGGTCTGGAAAAACAATTACCCAACAATACGGAAATGTCGGGTTTGCTTTTAAGCATCAGCCAGATGGGCCGGGGCCAGCACTTGCAGCCGGAATTGTTCAAACCGGAAGAGCCTATTTTTAAGCAGTACTACGCCATCATTCCCGTAACCTTTCGGGCCAAGGGTGACTACCACGACTTCGCCCGCTTTGCCGCCGATGTCGCAAACCTGCCGCGTATCGTCAACCTGAGTAATTTGACTATCACGCCTAGGGATGAAGGGGCTTTGACGCTGGAGACCACAGTTAGAACCTACCGCTACCTGGACCCGAGTGAAGTGGCTGCACAGACCAAGGGTCCCAAGGAGGGCAAATGAGGCAGCTTCCTCTCGCAGGCCTGTTGCTGGTCGCCGCTCTGCTGTCCGCATGCGGACCCTCGCGCCAAGAGAATTTGAGGCAGTGGATGGAGGAGCAGCGTAAGGCCAGCATCCCAAGTGTTAAGAAAATTCCTGCGCCGCAGCCATTCCAACACTTGTCCTATGAACAAGGCGATCACAAGGACCCGTTTACCAAGCAGTACTTCGTGGCCCTGGCCAACGCGCAACCGGAAAAGGCCAACCCGGATTTGAGCATGTCGCATAAATCCCGCGTGCGCCAGCCGCTGGAAATCTTTCCTCTGGAGTCCATGAACTTCGTGGGCATGATAGAGAAACAAGGACGCTCAGTGGGCTTGGTACGTGCTAACGGCATCGTGTATCAGGTGGTGGCCGGTCATTACATCGGGAAAAATTTCGGGAAAGTGTTGCGCGTGGAGGAATCGGGTATCCAACTGCGGGAAATCGCACAGGATGCAGGTGGCAAATGGTTAGAACGCGACACCTATCTTCGAATTCAAGGGAGTAATTAATGAGCATAAAGAGAAAAATGCAGCTGGCAGTCGTCTGGGCGGCCTGTCTTGTGAGCTGCTTCACGGGGGTGAGCCTGGCGCATGCCGAAAATTCGGTGATGGCCATTACGGCGCAGCGCAGCGGCAACTCCGAACAAGTGCGCATCGACTTTGCTGAAGCGTTAACCGCCTTGCCTAAAGCCTTTGCCACTCTCAACCCAGCACGCATTGCGTTGGACTTTCCCGGCCTGGGCAGTGCCTTGGGCATGGGCCGTATCGCAATTACTCAGGCCTTGGTGGACTCGGCCATCGTGGCCCAGTCCGATGAACGCAGCCGTGTCGTGATCAACCTGCGCCAACCCGCCAATTACCGCCTAGACATTGTCGGCAAAAGCCTGATCGTGGCCTTGGAGCCCGTTGCGGGGGCGGTGCCTGCGCAGATACCCGTCGCCGCTGCACCGGCCCCCAGCGCTTCGGTAAGCAATGCGGTAGCGCCTGCGCCTGCTCCCGAAGCCAGAGGCGCGCCACCTTACGGTTCTGCGCCTATCAGTGACATTCAGTTCCGCCGCGGTAGCGACGGGGCAGGGCGGGTGGTGGTGACTTTGCCAGGTAAACAAGCCAGTGCCGATGTGCGCCAGGTGGGTAGCAACTTGATAGTGGATTTCAGCAACGTCAGCCTGCCCGAGCATCTGCGCAAAAAACTGGACGTAACCGACTTTGCCACTCCGGTTCAATTTATCACTACCCACCAAAATGCAGGCCGTGTCCGTATGCAGATCTCACCGTTAGGTGCCTGGGAACATACCGCTTACCAGACCGATACCGAACTGGTACTGGAAGTCCGCCAAGTTAGTCAGGACGCCAAGAAGACCGCGCAAAAAGACGTGTTTACCGGCGAGAAGCTCTCTCTGAATTTTCAAAGCATCGATGTGCGCCAGGTACTGCAAGTAATTGCGGACTTCACCAATTTCAATGTGGTTACTTCCGATTCGGTCAGCGGCACCGTCACCTTACGCGTGCAAAACGTGCCTTGGGACCAAATACTGGACATCATCATGCGTAGCAAAGGCCTAGCCATGCGCAAAAACGGTAATGTGTTGTGGATCGCACCCAAAGATGAGATAGCCGCTAAAGAAAAGCTGGAATTCGAATCGCAAATTACCAATGAAAAAATCGAACCCCTGCGCACTCAGTCCTTTCAGCTGAACTACGCCAAGGCCTCTGACGTCGCTCCGCAACTGATGGCCGGTGGTGGTGCCGAAGGCGGCGCAGGACGTATCCTTAGTTCGCGCGGCAGCGTGATCGCCGAGGTGCGCACCAACCAGTTGTTTGTTACCGATGTAGCTGCCAAGCTCGACCAAGTGGCTCAGCTGATTGCCAAGGTGGATGTGTCGGTACGTCAGGTTTTGATTGAAGCCCGCATTGTGGAAGCGAGTAGCGACTTTGCCAAAAACCTAGGAGCCAAATTAGGCGGCCTGGATATGCGCGCGAACAAGGGAGGAGACGGCGGCTACCAACTAGTCGGTGAAAACCGCGTTGCCTTTGGTACTAACTACGCCAATGCACTGGGCTCCTCCGGTGCGACCGCAACCATGGATGCCAGTAGCAACTTTGTCAACATGCCCGCCGGTGGTGCAGGTGGTTTTAGTGCCGCATCATTTGCGGTGACCCTGTTCAGCGCCGCATCCAACCGTGTGCTGGCGCTGGAACTGTCGGCCCTCGAATCTGACGGGCGCGGCAAGATTGTCTCTAGTCCGCGTGTCATTGCTTACGACAAAACCAAAGCCATCATTGAGCAAGGCACCGAAATCCCCTACCAAATGGCCACCAGCAGCGGCGCTACGGCCGTCAGTTTTCGAAAAGCCGTGCTCAAGCTCGATGTAGTACCGCAAATTACCCCGGACGGCAATATCAGCCTGGAGCTAGATGTTTCCAAAGACAGTGTAGGCACGATTACTGCGGCCGGTCCTTCGATTGATACCAAACACATCAAAACCCAGGTGCTGGTGGACAACGGAGGTACTGTGGTCATCGGTGGCATCTATACCGAAGAGCAGCAAGACAGGGATACCAAAGTGCCATTCTTAGGAGATTTACCCGGAGTCGGTCTTTTGTTTCAAAACAAGGCCAAGGTCACTAAGAAAAGCGAGACCTTGGTGTTTATTACGCCCAAACTAATTAACGACTTGGTGGGGGCGCGTTGAGGTTTGCTGAAGCACTGACTGCTGTATCGATTTTTACGGGGAATACGGTGCGAAAGAATCGAAGAGTAATAGAGGCGTAACACATTGCTTTTTCTGGGG
Source organism: Comamonadaceae bacterium (assembly GCA_947478935.1). GTDB lineage: Bacteria > Pseudomonadota > Gammaproteobacteria > Burkholderiales > Burkholderiaceae_C > Allorhodoferax. The sequence goes on along the minus strand of CANJXV010000004.1, from coordinate 22,618 downwards.
ATGGCGAGAACACATCACCGCAAAGCATAGGAAAGGGAAGGGAAGGTAGTATGAAAAATATAAAGTCATTGGTGATTTACGCTGCAATTTTTTTGATTGCCGCGTGCGGTGGCGGAGGTGGTGATCCGGGAACGATTGGTACGAATACATCGGCTACCGGTAGCAATAATTCGTCTACCGGCGCGGATAACACGGCGACGGGCAGCGCTGGCGTTCCTAAGCTCGAGGTTGCGCTGCTAGATGCAAATAAGTCACCGGTTTCAAATAATACGATCCTTAGAGGTTCAAAATTCTTCGTTCGTGCAACTTTACTTGATGCCAGCGGTTCGCCGCTGCCCAATGTATTGGTCAAATTCACGGTCGATGCTTCAACCGCTTCGCTCACCAGCCCTTCTACGTTAACCGACCAAAGTGGCGTAGCGGAGGTTGTAATTCAGCCTGCCAGTTTGAAGGCGGTGGCAGGCAGTGTGTCGGCTACTTCAACCATTGGTACTCAAGTCGCTGCAAGGTCCATGGATATCCAGACTAAGCCAGCGATCATTACCTTACAAACTCTAAGTTTGCCTACTGTATCAAGCCCGCTTACATTGGCTGCCAATCAGACTAGGGAAATATTGGTTACCGTATTGGTAGATGGAAATCCAGCTCCCAGCACCATAATTAATGCCAATTTCACTACCACTTGTGGGCAATTTAGTTCTACAACCGCGGCAACTAACTCCAGCGGTGAAATCCGTACCAATTACACGGCGGGGAGTAATTGCAACGCAGCCACCGTTACCGCAACACTGGCCGAAGTTGCAGATCAAGCAAAGTCAATCAACTTAAATGTTGTCAAAGCAACGTCGAGTGCAATTACCTTTGTAGGTGCCACAACGCCTACCATGGTGACCTCCAGTAATCCTGGTGCTTTATCGTCTTCCACTTTGACTTTTAAATTAGTAGATAGCGCGAATAATCCGATCGGATACCAAAATATCAGTGCAACCCTTGCCAACGAGTCTATCTTGGCCGGCATTATTTTTGATAAAGGCGGAACTACGCTGACGACGAGAACGGATGTAGGCGGGTTGGCAACGGTAGTGGTCAAAGCAGGCCCAGTTCCGGGACCTGTTACGGTGCGCGTAACCGACCTTGCAAACGCGAGTGTTGTTGGAGTTTCTAATGGCGTGTCGGTTTCATCGGGTAAAGCTGCGCAAGACCGTCTTTCACTGGCCCCAGACAAAACCAGTTTGGAGGCTTTTTCCGCAAACGGCGCAACAGCAACTTTGACTTTTATGGTTTCAGACCGCTTTGGCAATCCAGTGCCCGCTGGTACTACGGTTAATTTTGCAACCAATAGTGGTGTGATTGTGGGTGCAAGTGGCGCCACGTGTAATTTGGATAGTAATTCGCAGTGCAGCGTAACTTATCGACCCATCAATGGCGATAGCCGCCCGAATAACGGCCATGTTTTTGTAATGGCTTGGATGCCTGGCGAAGAGGCTTTTGTAGACAGCAACGGGGATGGCATTTGGCAAAGTTCAGAGTCATTTTCGCCACTTGGTGTTCCTTTTATCGATAGCGATTGGAGTGGTACGAGGAGCGACTACGAGCAAATGGTGGGTAATAGCTCCACTCCGGGTAGTAATGCATGTCCCCCCTCTGCATACCCTTCCGTGGCCAATACCTGCGATACCAGCAAATGGCGCGATGATGTGACGGTGCGCGCTTATGCTTACCTTGTTATGGCTAAGCCCGAAGCGCGTATCACCCAGTTGGGTGCGCGAAGTGCGGAAGGATTTTGGGTTTGGATTTCCGATGCCAATAATGATGCGAGCCTGGCCTTCGCGAACACGCAGATAGTCACTGGTTCGGTATTCGAAAAAATCACGACTTCCACGACAGCCACGCTGGAAAACCTACTAACACAAGCAGGTTATTCGCCCTCCTTACCTATACTTTATAAAAATTCCATGCCATCTGGTTCTGCTATTTCTGCCGTAGTAGAAACGTCGGAAGCTAAATGTACGGTTAAAGGGACGAGTATCAATGCCGTGCCCGCTAATTTGACCGATGGGGTATTGGTTTATATCCGGCTAGGGGCTGAGGCTGACTGCACTAGTGTCAAAATTGCTGTCACCGTAAAATCACTTGGTGGTATCTCTACTACCCAGATTTTTTGATATTGCATCCCTCTCAAAACCGCTGCATTCCTTTTGATCATCCTCATCGGCCTCCCAGGTTCTGGCAAATCTACCGTCGGCAGGCACCTGGCCCGGCGCTTGCAGCTGCCTTTTTTGGATGCGGACCAGGCCATAGAGTTGCGGCTGGGTTGCTCCATCCGGGAATTTTTTGAACGCGAGGGGGAAGAGCGCTTTCGAGATATCGAGCAGGACGTGATTGCCCAGCTTTGCGCCCAGGCGCCGGGCGTGCTGGCCACCGGCGGCGGCGCGGTGTTGCGGCCGGCCAATCGCGAAGCCTTGCGCGCAGCCGGTACCGTGGTGTATCTGCAATCGCAGCCCGAAGACCTGATGCGCCGCTTGCGCCACGACCATAAGCGGCCCTTGCTGCAAGTGGCCGACCCCATGGCCCGCCTGCGCGATTTGTTCGCCCAGCGTGACCCGCTTTACCGCGAAACCGCGCATCACACGGTCGAAACCGGGCGCCCCTCGGTGTCCAGCCTGGTCAATGCGATTCTGGGCCAGCTGCAGATCACTCCTCCCAGGCGCCTAAACTAGCGGGCTATGACGTCCCCGCTTTTGCACTCCCTCACCATCGCGCTGGGCGAGCGCAGTTACACCATCCAAATCGGCAGCGGTTTGCTCTCGGGTGCCGCCAGTTTTGCTGATCTTCCGAAAGCCTCAGCAGCACTGATCGTAAGCAACAGCACGGTAGCCCCGCTGTATGCCCAGGCTCTGCAAACCGCTTTGCAGCCACATTACGCCAGCGTGCATTTGGTGGTCTTGCCTGACGGCGAGGCGCATAAAGACTGGCAAACCCTGAACCTTATTTTTGACGCGCTGCTGCAAAACAATTGCGACCGCAAAACCATTTTGTTCGCCCTCGGTGGCGGCGTGGTCGGCGATATGACTGGTTTTGCCGCCGCCAGTTATATGCGCGGCGTGCCCTTTGTACAGGTGCCCACCACGCTGCTCGCGCAGGTGGATTCTTCGGTGGGTGGCAAGACCGGTATCAACCACCCGCTGGGCAAAAACATGGTGGGCGCGTTTTACCAGCCGCAGCGCGTGCTTTGCGATTTGGATACCCTTAAAACCCTCCCAGCCCGCGAGGTCAGCGCCGGCTTGGCCGAGGTCATCAAGTACGGACCGATTGCTGATATGACCTTTTTTGACTGGATTGAAGTACATGTTGACGCCCTGGTGGCGCGTGATGTCCAGACCCTGGCCCACGCGGTACGGCGCAGTTGCGAGATCAAGGCGCACGTAGTGTCACAAGATGAGCGCGAAGGCGGCTTGCGCGCCATTCTCAATTTCGGCCATACCTTTGGCCACGCCATTGAGGCCGGCTTGGGCTATGGCGATTGGCTGCATGGCGAAGCTGTGGGTTGTGGCATGGTGATGGCGGCCCATCTTTCGCATGCGCTGGGCCTGGTGGACGAGGCGTTTGTGCAGCGCCTGACGCGCCTCATTGCCGCAGCCGGCTTGCCGGTGCGCGGCCCGATGCTGGACGCCACCGACAATGCCGGCCGCTACTTAGCGCTGATGCGGGTGGACAAAAAGGCCGAGGCTGGTGCCATCCGTTTTGTGCTGATTGACGGGCCGGGCCGCGCCTGCATGCGCGGCGCCGAGGATGCTCTGGTGCGCGCGGTGATTGACCGCTGCTGCGCAGCCTGATGCGCGCGTCCTATGCCAGTGACCCGGCGCAGAGCCGCGGCCGGCGCCACCCGCAAAGCCCCGCGCCCACGCGCACCGAATTTCAACGCGACCGCGACCGCATCGTTCACTCCACCGCCTTTCGCCGCCTGGTTTATAAAACCCAGGTATTTCTGAACCATGAGGGCGATCTGTTCCGCACCCGTTTGACCCATTCCTTAGAGGTGGCACAGCTGGGCCGCTCTATGGCGCGCACCCTCGGCCTGGATGAAGACCTGGTCGAGGCGATTGCCCTGGCGCACGACCTGGGCCACACGCCTTTCGGCCACGCTGGGCAGGACGCACTCGATGCTTGCATGGCTGAGCACGGTGGCTTTGAACACAATTTGCAAAGCCTGCGCGTGGTGGACCACCTGGAGGAACGCTACCCCGCTTTTGACGGACTCAACCTGTGCTTTGAAACTCGTGAGGGCATCCTGAAACATTGTTCCCGCTACAACGCGGAGTTGATAGAAGCGCAAGAGCCGGTATTCGCTGACGGGCAGGGTGGCGTGGGCGCCCGCTTCTTGCGCCGCGCCCAGCCCGGCCTGGAGGCGCAGCTGTGCAACCTGGCCGACGAGATCGCCTACAACGCGCATGACATTGACGATGGCGTGCGCTCGGGCCTTATAGAGCTGGCGCAGGTGCAGCAAGTGCCTCTGTTCGGGCGCTTTAGCGAGCAGGCTGCGCGTACAAACGCCGACTTGGTCGATAAGCCCCGGCGCTGGTTGTACGAGACAGTGCGCCTGATGCTCAGCAGCCAGATTTACGACCTGATGGACAGCACGCAGGCCGCTATCGCGCAGGCCGCACCGACGGATGTGCAGGCCGTGCGCAACTGTCCGCCCCTGGTGCAATTTAGTCCGACCATGCAGCAGGAAACGGCGCAGCTCAAAGCCTTTTTGTTTGACTCACTGTACCGCCATCCGCGTGTGCTGGAGACGATGGATAAGGCCCGCCAGGTGGTCAGCGATTTGTTCGCCGCCTATGTGAACGACCCGGCGGCCATGCAAGCGGGCGCGGATCCAGTGGCGCCGCAAACACAGAGCTACCGGCGCGTAGCCGACTATATTGCCGGCATGACCGACCGTTTTGCATCACGTGAGCACCAGCGCCTGACGGGCCGCGTGTTCTTCGCATGACGCCGCAAACCGGGCTTACAAGCGAAGTGTTGCAGACCACTGAACGCTGGTTGGAGCGAGCAGTGATCGGCCTGAACTTGTGTCCGTTTGCCAAGGCGGTGCATGTCAAAGGCCAAATCCACTATGCCCTGAGCTGGTCGCAAGACACTGCAGATGTGCTCGATGACTTGGCCGACGCAATGCATGAATTGTTAGCCCACTCACCAGAGAAGCGCGACACTACTTTACTGATCGTGCCCGATGCGTTCCCTGATTTTTGGGACTTCCACGGCTTGGTACAACGCGCAGAAAGATTGCTGCGCGCGCTGCGTCTGGATGGGGTTTTGCAAATTGCCAGTTTTCATCCGCAGTTTGAATTTGCCGATGCGCCGGCGGGCGACATGGCGCATTACACGAATCGCGCGCCTTATCCCATCCTGCATCTGCTGCGCGAAGACAGCATGGACCGAGCAGTGGCGGCTTACCCGGATGCGGGGCTGATTTACGAGCGCAATATCGCGCGCTTGCGCGAGCTGGGCACTGTCGGCTGGCATGTGTTGGACGTGGCCGCGCCGCCACCAACTGAACAGGACGCGCCATGAAGCGGCAGGGTGCTATTGCCGGCCAAGCGGTCCGTGCGGGCACCGCCGCGCGGGTCGCCTCGGAAGGTGCGCGCCAGGCCGCGCGCGATCAAGAGCTTGCCCAACTGCTGCGGCCCGGCCAGTCCATCGCTTTGCTCCAGCATCTGCACATACTCACCCGCGAAGCCCAACTCAACCAGGACTCGCGGCGCAAGCTCAAGCAGGTTTATCACCTCTACCAATTCATCGAAACCTTGCTCCGCGAATTGACGCCGGCAGGGCCCCCAGATGCTGCACAAGCAGCGCTGGGTTTAACAGTGGCCGACCACGGTGCAGGCAAGTCCTATTTGGGCTTCATTCTGTACGACTTGTTTTTCAAGCAGCTGGACAAGGGCCATGTCTATGGCATCGAAAGCCGCACCGACTTGGTAGACAAGTCACGCGCGCTTGCGGCCCAACTGGGTTTCGCGCGTATGCAGTTTCTCGACCTCACAGTAGCTGAATCGGCGCATTCGGCCTTGTTACCGCCGCGCATCGACTTGGTCACTGCCTTACATGCTTGCGATAGCGCGACCGACGACGCCATCGCCTTTGGCCTGGCCAAGCAGGCGCGCGCTTTTGCGCTGGTGCCTTGCTGCCAGGCGGAAGCGGCGCGCCATTTGGGTATTAACAAAGCGCTGATGTTGTCGCGCACGCCATTGGCCCAGTTGTGGCGCCACCCTTTGCACACGCGCGAGCTGGGCAGCCAGATTACCAATGTGCTGCGCTGCCTATATTTGGAGGCGAATGGCTACCAAGTAACGGTCACCGAACTGGTGGGCTGGGAACACAGCATGAAAAATGAACTGATTTTGGCTCGCTATACCGGTCAAAAAAAGCGCGCTGCCGCGCAGCATATGCAGGAAATTGGTGAGCAATTTGGCCTCAAAGCCTTGATTGACGCGCGGTTTACATGGCGGGCGGACAATTCTTAGGACAACGCCAGCGCAGCTTGGCGCGTTAACACAGCACGCCGTCGCAACAGCCCCATGGTCGGGTACATAAGTTGCGCGGCTTGTGCCTCAATTTTCAGCATCACTAAAGGGATTTATATGAAAAACACGGTTCAAAGTCTTGTTGTTGTAGCCGCGGTGACGGTACTCAGTGCCTGTGCGACCAGCAGCCCGGATGTCATTAGCCGTCAGGACGCCCAAGTGGCGGCCCAGGTGCAAGACGGCGTGGTCATCAGTGTCCGGCAGGTCACCGTCGATGGCAGCCAAAGTGGTATGGGCGCGGCGGCGGGCGGTGTGGTTGGCGCTGCCGTGGGCAGTGGTGGTAGCAGCATCCAGCGCGAAAAAATTGGCTTGGGTGTATTGGCTGGTGTGGCCGGCGCACTGGCCGGCAACGCTATCGAGCGCATGGCGACCAAAGAAGAGGCTTTTGAAATCATCGTTCAATTACGCGGCGGCGAGCGCCGCGCTATTGTGCAAGCCAAGGGAAATGAAACCCTATTGGCCGGTGACTCCGTCACCATCGTGACTTCCGGCAATAAAGTGCGCGTGACCCGGGCTCCACGCTGAAAATTGGCCTAGGCCCGGCGCTTTAAATAAGGGACAGGTTAGGGATAAGATGCGGCAAACCCATTGCATCGCCCATGGCCCGCCTTCCCCGCCTCAGCCTTCCCGGCTACCCGCACCACATCATCCAGCGCGGTAACAACCGCCAGGCGATTTTTTCCAGCGCCGCCGATTACCGTCATTTGTTGGAGTTGCTGCGCACCCATGCCCGCGAATGCCAGGTTGCGGTACACGCCTATGTGCTGATGAGCAACCATTTCCATGTATTGCTCACTCCGCAGGATGCCCAAGGCTTGCCGCGCATGATGCAGGCCGTGGGCCGCAGTTATGTGCAGTACTTCAACCGCAAGCAGCAGCGCACCGGCACCTTGTGGGAAGGGCGCTACCGCTCCACGGTCTTGCAAACAGAGCGCTACTTGCTGCAATGCATGGCCTATATCGACCTCAACCCGGTGCGCGCGGGCATGGTGGCCGGGCCACAAGACTACCCTTGGTCTTCTTATGCGCACTACACCGGCCAGCGCGCCGATCCCCTTGTCAGCCCGCACCCGCTGTACTGGGAAATGGGCAATACGCCGTTTGCCCGCGAGGCAGCCTATCAGGCCTGGGTGCAGGCTGGGGTTGATGGTCTTGCCCAACAAGCCCTGACCGAGGCCACGCTGCGGGGCTGGGCCTTGGGCGAGGTAGATTTTGTTGCAGATTTGCAAAAACGCACCGAACGCCGGATCAGCAAGTCCAAGGCTGGCAGGCCGACGACGGCACCGTCTGCCATCGGCTGAGCGCCCAATTGCCGGCTGGTAGGCGATGAGAGCCAAACGCTAAATCCTGAATGCTCAACGCTGATTTCTGAGACCCCATACCCTTGCGCCGCATAAAGTCAGCCTTGCTCATTTTTTACCCTGAGACCAAAACGCTGATGGCTCAGTCAGAAATCACTTAAAACAGCCGAGTTATAGCCATTGCGGTCGACTTTTCATTCAAATTTAACCTGTCCCCAATTAACGTAAATTCTGTTTTATGGGAAATTAATTAGGTTCTGACCCCAATTAATTTTCAAAAAACTATGTTGCATTCCAGTATGCTTGTTGTCCTTTGTAATTTTTCTAGGAGCGGGTTATGACCACGGCGGCTGAAAAGGAGCATCTGCAACAATTTGGTTTGTATGCGGGGGAGCATGAGCATGACGCTTGTGGTGTGGGCTTTGTGGCGCACATCCGGGGCGAGAAAAGCCACAACATTGTCAGCAACGCGCTCAAGATTCTGGAAAACCTGGACCATCGTGGTGCGGTTGGCGCGGACAAGCTCATGGGCGATGGCGCGGGCATCTTGATTCAACTGCCCGATGCGCTTTACCGCGAGGAAATGGCGGCCCAGGGTGTGCAACTGCCTGCCGCGGGTGAATACGGCGTCGGTATGATTTTTCTGCCTAAAGAGCATGCCTCGCGTCTGGCCTGCGAACAGGAAATGGAACGAGCGATCAAGGCCGAAGGCCAAGTGCTTTTAGGTTGGCGCGATGTTCCGCTCAACGCAGACATGCCGATGTCGCCCACGGTCCGGGAAAAAGAGCCGGTCATCAGGCAAGTGTTTATCGGGCGCGGCAACGATGTGATCGTGCAGGACGCGCTGGAGCGCAAGCTCTATGTCATTCGCAAAACCGCCAGTGCGGCGATCCAGCACCTCAACCTCAAGCACAGCAAGGAATACTACGTTCCAAGCATGTCCAGCCGTACAGTGATTTATAAAGGTTTGCTGTTGGCTGATCAAGTGGGCACTTATTTCAAAGACCTGCAAGACGCGCGCTGCGTCTCCGCGTTGGGTCTAGTGCACCAGCGTTTTTCTACCAACACCTTCCCCGAATGGCCGCTGGCCCACCCTTACCGCTATGTGGCGCACAACGGCGAGATCAACACGGTCAAAGGCAATTACAACTGGATGAAGGCCCGCGAAGGCGTGATGTCCTCGCCGGTGCTGGCCGCTGACCTGAAAAAGCTCTACCCCATCAGCTTTGCAGGCCAGTCTGACACCGCTACTTTTGACAACTGCCTGGAGTTGCTGACCATGGCCGGCTACCCCATCAGCCAGGCCATGATGATGATGATCCCTGAACCCTGGGAAAACCACAGCACCATGGACGAGCGCCGCCGCGCCTTTTACGAATACCACGCTGCCATGCTCGAACCATGGGATGGTCCGGCCTCTATCGTGTTTACCGATGGCCGCCAGATCGGCGCTACGCTGGACCGCAACGGCTTGCGCCCTTCGCGCTACTGCATCACAGACGATGATTTAGTCATCATGGGCTCGGAGTCCGGCGTGCTGCCAGTACCTGAAAACAAAATCGTGCGTAAATGGCGCTTGCAGCCGGGCAAGATGTTCCTGATCGATCTGGAACAAGGCCGCATGATCGACGACGAAGAGCTGAAATCGGGCTTGGCCAACAGCCGCCCCTACAAGCAGTGGATTGAGAATCTGCGCATCAAGATCGACCATGTGGCTAAAGGCGAAAGTACTGTCCCAGTCATGCCTAATGCCGCAGATTTACTGGACCGCCAGCAAGCCTTCGGCTACACCCAGGAAGACCTGAAGTTTCTGATCGCCCCCATGGCTAGTTTGGGCGAGGAGGCCTTGGGTTCGATGGGCAACGACAGCCCCCTGGCCGTGCTAAGCGACAAAAACAAGCCGCTATACAGCTACTTCAAACAACTGTTTGCCCAGGTGACCAACCCACCTATCGACCCGATACGCGAAGCCATCGTGATGTCGCTGGTGTCTTTTGTCGGGCCCAAGCCCAATCTGTTGGACATCAACCAGGTAAACCCGCCAATGCGGCTAGAAGTCTCGCAGCCTGTGCTGGACTTCACCGACATGGCCAAACTGCGCGATATCGAGCGCCACACGCAGGGCAAATTCCGCAGCTACACGCTGGACATCACTTACCCTTTGGCCTGGGGTCACGAGGGCGTGGAAGCCAAGCTCGCGTCCTTGTGTGCAGAAGCGGTTGATGCCATCAAGAGCGGCAACAATATCCTGATCATTAGCGACCGCGCCATGGCTGCCATGCAGGTGGCTATTCCCGCTTTGCTGGCGCTGTCCGCTATCCACCAGCATCTGGTGCTTGAGGGCTTGCGCACGACGGCAGGCCTGGTGGTGGAAACCGGAAGCGCGCGCGAGGTGCACCATTTCGCGGTACTCGCAGGCTATGGCGCCGAGGCCGTGCATCCCTATTTGGCGATGCAAACTCTGGTGCAGATGAGCGCGGGCCTGCCCGGTGCGCTCAGCGCTGACAAGGCGATATACAACTACGTCAAAGCCGTTGGCAAAGGCCTTTCCAAAATCATGTCCAAGATGGGTGTAAGTACCTATATGAGCTACTGCGGCGCGCAGTTGTTCGAGGCGATTGGCTTGTCCACGGACACCGTGCGCAAATACTTTACAGGGACACCCAGCCGCGTCGAAGGCATAGGCGTTTTTGAAATTGCCGAAGAAGCGATACGCACACACAAACTGGCTTTTGGAAAAGACCCGGTGCTGGCCAATGCACTGGATGCCGGCGGCGAATACGCATGGCGTGTTCGCGGCGAAGAACATATGTGGACGCCCGATGCGATTGCCAAGCTGCAACACAGCACCCGCGCCAACAATTGGAGCACTTACAAAGAGTACGCCCAAATCATCAATGACCAGACCCGCCGTCAACTGACGCTACGCGGCTTGTTTGAGTTCCGTATCGACCCTGCCAAAGCCATCTCCATCGAAGAAGTGGAACCCGCTGCCGAAATCGTCAAGCGCTTTGCCACCGGTGCCATGTCGCTAGGCTCTATTTCCACCGAGGCGCACAGCACCTTGGCGGTGGCCATGAACCGCATTGGTGGCAAGAGCAACACCGGCGAGGGCGGAGAAGACCCGCTGCGTTATCGCAACGAGCTCAAAGGCATCCCGATCAAGCAGGGTCAGACTATGTCGGACCTTTTGGGAAAGGAAATTTTCGAGGTCGATTACGCCCTGCAAGCGGGCGACTCGATGCGCTCCAAAATCAAACAAGTAGCCTCGGGGCGATTTGGCGTGACAGCCGAATATCTAGTTAGCGCGGATCAAATACAGATCAAGATGGCCCAAGGTGCCAAGCCTGGCGAAGGCGGACAGTTGCCTGGTAGCAAAGTGTCCGAGTACATCGGAAAGCTGCGCTACTCGGTACCTGGCGTGGGCCTGATCTCGCCACCACCGCACCACGATATTTATTCCATCGAAGACTTGGCGCAACTGATCCATGACTTGAAAAACGTCGCGCCCCATTCGGATATTAGTGTGAAGCTAGTTTCTGAAATCGGCGTGGGCACGGTAGCGGCAGGTGTAGCCAAATGCAAGGCCGACCATGTGGTGATCGCCGGCCATGACGGCGGCACTGGCGCCTCGCCTTGGTCCTCGATCAAACACGCGGGCAGCCCTTGGGAAATCGGCCTGGCAGAGACGCAGCAAACCCTGGTGCTCAACCGCTTGCGCAGCCGCATCCGGGTGCAGGTCGATGGCCAAATGAAAACCGGCCGCGACGTGGCAATTGGCGCCTTGCTTGGTGCTGATGAATTCGGCTTTGCCACTGCCCCGCTGGTGGTTGAAGGCTGCATCATGATGCGCAAATGCCATCTCAACACCTGCCCGGTCGGTGTCGCCACGCAAGACCCGGTGCTGCGCCAAAAGTTCTCGGGCAAGCCCGAGCATGTGGTGAACTACTTCTTCTTTGTCGCCGAAGAAGTGCGGCACATCATGGCGCAATTGGGCGTGCGCAAGTTTGACGATTTGATTGGTCGTGCCGACTTGCTGGATATGCGCAAAGGCATAGACCACTGGAAGTCCAGCGGTCTGGATTTCAGCCGCCTGTTTGCGCAACCGCAAGTGCCTGCCAGCGTGTCCCGTTTCCAAAACGAAACCCAAGAGCATGGCTTGGAAAAAGCGCTGGACGTACGCTTGATAGAGAAAAGCCGCGCTGCCATCGATAAAGGCGAAAAAGTGCAGTTCATGGAAGTGGCGCGCAATGTCAATCGCTCTGTAGGTGCCATGCTCTCGGGCGCGATTACCAAAGTACACCCCGAAGGCTTGGCCGATGACAGCATCCGCATTCAGCTCGAAGGCACGGGGGGTCAGTCTTTCGGTGCCTTTTTGTGCAACGGTGTGACCTTGTACCTGATTGGCGATGCGAACGACTACACCGGCAAAGGATTGTCCGGTGGGCGCGTAGTGGTGCGGCCCAGTATTGACTTCCGGGGTGAAGCCATCCGCAACACCATTGTGGGCAATACCGTGATGTACGGTGCCACCAGTGGCGAAGCGTTTTTTAGCGGCGTCGCTGGTGAGCGCTTTGCGGTACGCCTGTCGGGCGCCACTGCGGTGGTGGAAGGTACGGGCGACCACGGCTGCGAATACATGACCGGCGGCACCGTGCTGGTACTGGGCAAAACCGGACGCAACTTTGCCGCTGGTATGAGCGGCGGCATCGCGTACGTGTATGACGAGGACGGCCAGTTCGCCAGTCGATGCAATACCGCCATGGTCAGCATGGAGCCGGTGCTCAGCACCAAAGAGCAAGAAGCGCAAATCGACAAAGCCGTCTGGCACCGTGGCCAATCGGACGAAATGCAATTGCGCAAATTATTGGAAGACCATAACCGCTGGACCGGCAGCAAGCGCGCCCGCGAGTTGTTAGACCAGTGGGACAGCGCACGCAGCAAATTCGTCAAAGTATTTCCGCTGGAATACAAGCGCGCTTTGGGCGAAATTCATGCCAAAAAATCGGCAGTGGCTAGCGCCCTGGCGGCCAAGACCAAAAGCAGCGCGGTGGTTTAAGCGCGCATTACGGACAACAAAGGACCAGCATCATGGGAAAAATTACCGGATTCATGGAGTTTTCGCGCGTCGAAGAGGGCTATGCCCCGGTACCCGAGCGCGTTAAAAATTACAAAGAGTTTGTCATCGGCTTGGATGACCAACAGGCCAAGACCCAAAGCGCGCGCTGCATGGACTGCGGCACGCCCTTTTGTAACAGCGGCTGCCCGGTTAACAACATCATTCCTGACTTCAATGACCTGGTGTTCCAAGAAGACTGGAGAGCCGCTATCGAGGTCTTGCACAGCACGAATAACTTCCCCGAGTTCACAGGCCGTATTTGCCCTGCGCCCTGCGAAGCGGCGTGTACGCTGAATGTGAACGACGATGCGGTGGGCATCAAGTCCATCGAACACGCCATCATCGACCGCGCTTGGGCCGAAGGCTGGGTGCAAGCCCAGCCCGCCGCGCAGCAGACCGGTAAAAAAGTTGCGATCATCGGCTCGGGACCTGCTGGTTTGGCAGCGGCGCAGCAACTGGCGCGCGTCGGTCATGCGGTGACGGTGTTTGAGAAAAATGACCGCGTCGGCGGCTTGCTGCGCTACGGCATCCCTGATTTCAAAATGGACAAAGGCCATATCGATCGGCGGATGGCGCAGTTGCAGGCCGAAGGCGTGACGGTACGTACCGGCGTGCTGGTGGGTGAGTGGCCCAAGGATTCCAAAGTCACCAACTGGGCCAAGGAAACCGTGTCCGCCGCCCAATTGCAAAAAGATTTTGACGCCGTATTGCTGGCTGGTGGTTCGGAGCAGTCGCGCGACTTGCCGCTGCCGGGCCGCGAATTGGACGGTATCCATTTCGCCATGGAGTTTTTGCCCCAGCAAAACAAAGTCAATGCGGGCGATAAATTTCCCGGCCAATTGCGCGCTGACGGCAAGCACGTCATCGTGATCGGCGGGGGCGATACCGGCTCGGACTGCGTAGGCACCAGCAACCGCCATGGCGCTGCCAGCGTCACCCAGTTTGAAGTTATGCCCCAGCCACCCGAAGTCGAAGACCGGCCTCTTACTTGGCCATATTGGCCGCTGAAATTGCGCACCAGCTCCAGCCACGAAGAGGGTTGTGTACGCGAATTTGCGGTGTCCACCAAGTCCTTTGCGGGTGAAAAAGGGAAAGTCAAAAGCCTGACCACAGTGCAAGTGGAAATGAAGGGCGGCAAATTGGTGGAAGTGACTGGTACCGAAAAAACCTACCAGGCCGATATGGTGCTGCTCGCTATGGGTTTTGTACACCCGGTGGCCAGCGTGCTGGACGCCTTCGGCGTAGCGAAAGATGCACGTTCCAACGCCAAAGCGCATACCGAAGGCGCTAGCGCCTACGTCACCAATGTGCCCAAGGTGTTCGCCGCAGGTGATATGCGGCGCGGACAGTCCTTGGTGGTTTGGGCGATTCGCGAAGGACGCCAGGCGGCTCGCGCCGTCGATGAATTTCTGATGGGCAGTAGCGAATTGCCTCGCTAGGTGCAGGCTCGCTTGCGTAAATCTTAGGAAAAGTCAGAATCAGGGCGGTACGAAGGCGGCCTTGGCGCAGGTTTGACGCGGGGCTAGCCCTTATGATGCATGACTTCTTCCTCGCACCATGCCTGCCGCCTCCGACCCCCTTGTACGCATCGACAATCTGAGCTTCGCTTATCACGAACGCCTCATTTTGGACGGCACCAGCTTTAGCGTGCCGCGCGGCAAGGTGACTGCGCTCATGGGTGCCAGCGGCGGTGGTAAAACCACTTTGCTGCGCCTCATTGGCGGGCAGATTCGAGGTCAAAGCGGGCAGGTGCTGTTCGATGGCCAGAACATAGGTGCCATGGACCAAACTGCTTTGTACGCGGCACGGCGACGCATGGGTATGTTGTTCCAGTTTGGCGCTTTGTTTGCGGATTTATCAGTGTTTGATAACGTGGCTTTTCCGTTGCGCGAACACACCGCGCTGCCCGAAGCACTCGTCCGAGACATCGTGTTGATGAAGCTACAAGCTGTAGGTCTGCGTGGTGCGCGGGACTTGATGCCAAGCGAAGTATCCGGCGGCATGGCGAGGCGCATTGCGCTGGCCCGCGCCATTGCACTGGACCCGGAGCTTGTGATGTATGACGAACCCTTTTCTGGCCTGGACCCGATTTCCCTGGGCACCTCGGCCCACTTGATACGCCAGCTCAATGACACCATGGGTCTGACCAGTATTTTTGTGTCGCACGAATTGGAGCAAACCTTTGGCATCGCCGATCATGTGGTGATTTTGGCCAATGGCCGTGTCGCTACCGAGGGTACACCCCAGCATGTACGCGAAAGCATCGACCCGCTGGTCTATCAGTATGTACATGCCCAAACCGACGGCCCGGTGCGTTTTCATTACCCGGCGCCGGATATGGCGCAGGACTTTGGCGTGGAGTTTGCGCCATGATGGGCCAAGCCCTGCGCGATCTAGGCTTTGCGGTGCGCGAAAAGCTGGCGCACATCGGCTACGGCGCGCGCTTGTTGGTACGTTTGTTGTTGACCTTCAAATCCAGTTTGCAGCGCTTTGGGCTCATCCGCGATCAGATTCATTTTTTAGGCAATTACTCGCTGGTCATCATTGCGTTTTCGGGCTTGTTTGTGGGCTTTGTGTTCGGCTTGCAGGGTTACTACACCTTGCAGCGCTACGGTTCGTCCGAGGCGCTGGGGCTCTTGGTTGCGCTCAGCCTGGTGCGCGAACTGGGCCCGGTGGTAACGGCTTTGCTGTTTGCGGGGCGAGCCGGTACCTCACTAACGGCAGAAATCGGTCTCATGAAAGCCGGCGAACAAATCAGCGTGATGGAAATGATGGCGGTGGACCCGGTGCAGCGCGTGTTGGCACCGCGTTTTTGGGGCGGTGTGATTGCCATGCCCTTACTCGCAGCAGTCTTTAGCGCCATGGGCATTGTGGGTGGCTGGGTGGTGGGCGTGGTGATGATTGGCGTCGATAGCGGTTCCTTTTGGAGCCAAATCCAGGGTGGCGTGGACGTCTGGCGTGACGTGGGCAATGGCATCATCAAGAGCATCATCTTTGGCTTTACCGTCACCTACGTAGCACTTTTGCAGGGCTATGTTGCGCAGGCCACGCCCGAAGGCGTTGCCGCCGCCACCACCCGCACCGTGGTGATGGCTTCATTGTCGGTGCTGGTGATGGACTTTGTCCTAACCGCCATGATGTTTACGATTTAGCGACCGCTTATCCAGAAAGAATTCGCATGCAACGCTCTAAAAATGATCTGTGGGTTGGCCTATTTGTGCTGATTGGCGCCGTCGCTATTTTGTTTTTGGCCCTGCAATCGGCTAATTTGCTCAGCCTCAATTTCCAGTCCACCTATAAAGTAACAGCCAAGTTCGATAACGTAGGTGGCCTCAAAGCCAAGGCGGCTGTGCGCAGCGCGGGTGTGGTGGTGGGGCGCGTCGAAAAAATTGTATTTGACGACAAAAGCTTCCAAGCGCAGGTCTACATTGCGATGGAAAGCCGGTACCGTTTTCCCAAAGACAGCTCGCTCAAAATCCTGACCAGTGGCTTGCTGGGCGAACAATACCTGGGCATAGAAGCCGGTGCCGAAGAAGCCGTGCTGGCTGCTGGTGACATGATCACCACGACCCAGTCGGCGGTGGTGCTGGAGAGTCTCATTAGCCAGTTCCTGTACAGCAAAGCCGCGGGCAGCGCTGGAACTAAAGAAGCGGATTGATGCATATTTCTTTTTTCCTTAGAAGCATGCGTTTGTGGGCCTGCACAGTGGCTTTGGCCTGTGCTGGGGCAGGCGCCTATGCGCAAACGGCGAAACCGGTCAATTTGGTCGATCCCTTTGAAGGTATCAATCGCAGCATTTACGCTTTCAACGAAGTACTTGACCATGCCGTGATGCGCCCTGTAGCCATTGCCTACAGCGAGTTCTTACCACGCTGGGTGCGTAATAGCGTCACGCATTTCTTTGGCAATCTAGCCGATGTTTGGTCGATACCCAACAATGCACTTTCTTTGCGCCCCAAGGCCACGGTAGACAGCATCAAGCGGGTGGCAATCAACAGTACGGTGGGCATACTGGGCTTGCGCGATGTGGCCAGCACCATGGACATCGATAAGCACCCGGCCGATTTTGGCTTGATGCTCAATCGCTGGGGCGTTCCCTCCGGGCCCTACGTAATCGTGCCCTTGCTGGGCCCGCGTACCCTGATCGAGGTCGTGGTCTACCCTCTAGACTGGAACGGTACGCTGACCAATTGGACTGACGATGTCAGGCTGCGCGACTTCTTTATGGCTTTGAGCTTTACCGATATGCGGGCCAGCTACCTGCAGGCAGACGATGTCGTCAATGCGGTAGCCCTGGACCAGTATTCCTTCAAGCGGGATTCCTATTTACAGCGCAGGATCTACTTGCAAAACGACGGGGTAAGCTCTGACACCATGGACGATCAACCGTAGAATCCATCAAAATGCTAGTTGAGTCATGGGCAAAGGCTCCCCCCGACCCGGCTTGTCCTGAGCAAGGGTCATCCCAATTGCAGCGATCCGCAGGGAGAAAAATGCTGAGTTTTCGATATTTCAAGGATTTATTCGCACTACTGATGCTGGTAGCAAGCGCGCTATCGGCGGGAAGCGCATGGGCCCAGGACGAGGCTGCCGACGCTTTTGTTAAGCGCATGTCCACCGAGGTGTTGGACGTTATAAAAGCCGACAAATCCATGCGTGGTGGTGACATCGCCAAAGTGGTGACGCTGGTGGACACGCGCATCATGCCGCATGTGGACTTCCAGCGGATGACCGCTTCTGCCGTAGGCCCAGGCTGGCGCCAAGCTACGCCGGAGCAGCAAAAACGCTTG
Source organism: Comamonadaceae bacterium (assembly GCA_947478935.1). Lineage (GTDB taxonomy): Bacteria > Pseudomonadota > Gammaproteobacteria > Burkholderiales > Burkholderiaceae_C > Allorhodoferax. The sequence continues at coordinate 4,818 of CANJXV010000004.1, read as the reverse complement.
CAAGACGAGTTCAAAATTCTTCTGGTGCGCACCTACGCTGGGGCTTTATCCCAAATCAGCGACCAGGTAATTGCGATGAAGCCTTTGCGCGCAGCGCCTGAGGACAAAGAAGTGGTGGTGCGCAGCGAAGTGCGTGGCAGCGGCGACCCGATACAGCTGGAATACCGTCTGGAAAAAACGCCGGGGCAGGGGACCGGATGGAGGATTTTTAATATCAACGTGATGGGCGTCTGGCTGGTCGAAACCTATAAAAGTCAGTTTGCCCAAGAAATAAATGCCAAGGGCGTGGATGGCTTGATCGAATCCCTGGCAGCGCGCAATAAATCTAACGCGAAGAAGAACTGAGGTGCTCGCCTTACCCGCCGTGCTAACCCATGCCCAGGCCGTCCCCTGCCTGGCGCAGCTGTCTGCCGGTATGGCAGCAGGCCCGCAGCAAGTGGTGCTCAACGCGCAAGCCCTCCAAGATTTCGATTCGTCGGCACTGGCCGTTTTGCTGGAATTGCGCCGCGCTTGCCTGCGTGTGGGCAAACAGTTACAAATCACGGGTGCGCCGGTGCGCCTAATGCATTTAGCGTCTCTCTATGGCGTACGTGCTTTGCTCGAAGACGGCGCGCTGGCACATACCGAATCCCTGGCGCCGGCGCAGGTTTAAGCCCATCGCCCTGCCCGAGGGCCATGCGCAGGCTTGCGGCGTAAAATCCGGCGTTTATGCCTGCCATTTCTTTCCAGTCGATATCCAAGGCGTATGCCTCGCCCAAAGGCCCGCCAGGCAGCAAATTCCTAGCCGTGGACCAGGTGAGTCTGGATATTGAGCAAGGCGAATTTTTCGGCCTGCTTGGCCCCAACGGCGCCGGCAAAACCACCATGATTAGCATGCTCGCCGGCCTGACCCGGCCTAGCGCCGGCAGCGTCAGTGTGCTGGGCAGCGATGTGCAGCGCGACTACGCACAGGCTCGGCGCAAGCTCGGCGTCGTTCCGCAAGAGCTGGTGTTCGACCCGTTTTTCAATATCCGCGAAGCCTTGCGCATCCAGTCCGGCTATTTCGGTGTGCGCAATAACGACGCTTGGATTGACGAGTTATTGGAAAGCCTGGGCCTGGCCGATAAAGCCCAGGCCAATATGCGCCAGTTGTCCGGCGGTATGAAGCGGCGCTTTTTGGTGGCGCAAGCCCTGGTGCACAAGCCGCCGGTCATTGTGCTGGACGAGCCAACTGCAGGCGTAGATGTGGAATTGCGCCAAACCTTGTGGCAATTCATTGCCAAGCTCAATAAACAAGGCCATACCGTTTTACTAACTACCCATTACCTGGAAGAGGCCGAGGCCTTGTGTGGCCGTATCGCCATGCTCAAGTCTGGGCGCATTGTGGCTTTGGATCACACCAGCGAATTGCTCAAAGCCGCGTCCAGCAATGTGCTGCGCTTCAAGGTGGAAGGCATCTTGCCCGAAGCCTTGCGCACGCAGGCGCGGGTTACCGGGCGCATCGTGCAATTTCCGGCGCATGACGCGCTGGAGATTGAACGCTATTTGGCAGCCGTTCGCGAAGCCGGGCTGCATGCCGAGGACGTAGAAATCCGTAAAGCCGATTTGGAGGACGTGTTTTTGGACGTGATGCAAAAGCATTCCGGCAAAGGCAGCCAGCCGGTGGCGGATACCGCAGGAGCAGCAGCATGAACGGCTGGCAAACGCTGCTTTACAAAGAAATTCTGCGCTTCTGGAAAGTCGCCTTCCAAACCATCGCTGGCCCGGTGCTCACCGCCATGCTGTATTTGCTGATCTTCGGCCACGCCTTAGAAGACCATGTCAAGGTGTATGACCAGGTAAGCTACACCGCCTTTCTGGTGCCTGGCCTGGCCATGATGAGCTTGTTGCAAAACGCGTTTGCCAACAGCTCTTCTTCGCTCATCATGAGCAAGGTCATGGGCAACCTGGTGTTTATCCTGCTCACGCCGCTGTCCTACTGGCACTGGTTTGTGGCCTATGTGGGAGCTGCGGTGGTACGTGGTTTGGTGGTGGGTATGGGGGTCTTTGCCATTGCATCGTTTTTCACGCACATCAGCTTCGCCCAACCGCTGTTTATTTTTCTATTTGCTGTGATGGGTGCGGCCATGATGGGCACCCTAGGGCTGATTGCCGGTTTGTGGGCCGAGAAGTTTGACCAACTGGCTGCGTTTCAAAACTTCGTGGTCATGCCCATGACGTTTTTAAGCGGCGTTTTTTATTCCATCCACTCGCTACCCCCGTTCTGGCAAATCGTGAGCCATTGCAACCCCTTCTTTTACATGATTGACGGATTGCGTTATGGCTTTTTTGGTGTGAGCGATGTGTCGCCCTGGCTGAGCCTGAGCGTGGTCGGCGGCTCCATGCTGCTGGTCTTTGCGATTGCCCTGCATTTGCTGCGGACCGGTTACAAAATCCGCAGCTAAAACTCTCTATTTTCATGACCGCAGAACAACTCCAAGCCCTGATCACCGCCGGCCTGCCGTGCACGCATATTGCACTCGAAGGCGACGGCCGCCACTGGTATGCCACGATCGTTTCGAGCGCTTTTGAAGGCAAGCGCCTCATCGCGCGCCACCAGCAGGTCTATGCCACGCTGGGCGGACGCATGCAGACCGACGAGGTACACGCCTTGTCTATGAAAACATTTACGCCTGCCGAATGGGCAGCGCAAAACGCGTAAGGGCCGGGCGATGGACAAGTTATTGATTCGCGGCGGCCGCAAGCTCTATGGCGACGTGCAGATTTCCGGGGCCAAAAACGCGACACTCCCTGAGCTGTGCGCCGCACTGTTGACCCACGAACCGGTGCGCCTTCGCAATGTTCCGCGCTTGCAGGACGTCTCCACCATGCGCAAGCTTTTGCTCAATATGGGCGTACAAGTCAGCGAGCAAGAGGGCGGCGAACTTTTAATTAATGCCGGCACCTTGCACACGCCCGAAGCGCCTTATGAGTTGGTCAAAACCATGCGCGCCTCGGTGCTAGCGCTGGGGCCTTTGCTGGCGCGTTTCGGCCAAGCCAAGGTCTCACTGCCCGGCGGCTGTGCCATTGGTTCGCGCCCGGTGGACCAGCATCTCAAAGGTCTGACAGCCATGGGCGCCGAGATCGCCGTGGAGCACGGCTATATGCTGGCGCGCATTGGTGGCGGGCGCAAACGCCTCAAAGGTGCGCGTATCACCACCGACATGGTCACCGTCACCGGCACCGAAAACTTTTTGATGGCCGCTGCCCTTGCCGAGGGTGAAACCATTTTGGAAAACGCCGCACAAGAGCCCGAGATCCCTGATCTAGCCGAAATGTTGATCGCCATGGGTGCGCGCATCGAAGGCCACGGCAGCCGCCGCATCCGCATTCAGGGCGTAGAGGCGTTGCAAGGCTGTACCCACCAGGTGGTAGCCGACCGTATCGAAGCGGGTACGTTTTTGTGCGCCGTTGCCGCGGCTGGTGGCGAAGTGTTTTTGAAAGACGGACGTGCCGACCATTTGGACGCGGTGATCGAAAAACTGCAGGCCGCCGGAGCGCAAGTGCAGGCGGTGGAAGGCGGTATCCGCATCCAGTCCCAGGGCCGCTTGCAAGCCCAAAATTTCCGCACTACCGAGTACCCTGGTTTTCCCACCGATATGCAAGCGCAGTTCATGGCTTTGAACTGTATTTCGCAAGGCGCATCGCGCAGCACTGAAACGATTTTTGAAAACCGCTTTATGCATGTCAACGAGTTGCTACGTCTTGGTGCCAATATCCAGATCGAAGGCAAAGTAGCGGTCGTGCAGGGTGTGAATCGTTTGTCCGGCGCCACAGTCATGGCCACCGATTTGCGTGCCTCGGCCAGTTTAGTGATTGCCGGCTTGGTGGCTGAAGGCGAGACGGTGGTGGATCGGATTTACCATCTCGACCGTGGCTACGACCGCATGGAGAGCAAGCTGCGCGGCCTGGGCGCCGACATCGAGCGCATCCGTTAAATTGTTTTGCCAACTTAAAGAAGCGCAGCCATGATCACCATCGCCTTGTCCAAAGGCCGCATTTTTGAAGAGACCGTGCCCTTGCTGGCGGCGGCAGGCATACGCGTGCTGGACGATCCTGAGCGCTCGCGAAAACTGATTCTCGATACCAACCAGTCCGATGTACGCGTGCTAGTGGTGCGCGCTACCGATGTGCCTACCTACGTGCAGTTTGGTGGCGCCGATATGGGCATTACCGGTAAAGACACGCTGCTAGAACATGGCGGCGATTGGGGTGGTGGTAGCGCTGGTTTGTTTCAGCCGCTGGATTTGCAAATTGCTAAGTGCCGAATAAGCGTGGCGGTGCGTGCCGATTTTGATTACGCCTACGCGGTGCGACAGGGCGCGCGCCTGCGCGTGGCTACCAAATATGTCGCGATTGCCCGTGAGTTCTTCGCCACCAAAGGCGTGCATGTGGACTTGATCAAGCTCTACGGCAGCATGGAGCTGGCGCCGCTGGTGGGTTTGGCCGATGCCATCGTCGATTTGGTGTCAACAGGCAATACTTTGCGTGCGAATAATCTGATTGAAGTCGAACGCATCATGGACATCAGTTCGCGCCTGATCGTGAACCAAGCCGCACTCAAGCTCAAGCGCGAACCGATTCGCCGCATCATCGACGCTTTTGGCGCAGTCGTAGGCGCACCAGGCCAGTCCGTCGCTTAAATGCCAAGGCGCTTTTCAGCATGAATGCCCGCCCCTTACGCCTGTCCACCACCCAGGCCGATTTCGAAGCCCTGTTTCAACAGCGCCTGCACTGGTCTGCTGACACGGATGCCGCCATCGAGCAGCGCGTAGCCGACATCCTGGCCGATGTGAAAGC
>CANJXV010000003.1 GCA_947478935.1 Comamonadaceae bacterium | reverse complement strand
CGGCGCTTTGCCGCACTGATGGAAGGCCAGCACGCAGCAACCATGCTGCGCGCGCCCTTTGATATTCAGGCCAAAAATCGGGGCTTTAACGTGCTGGCCACCACGCGCCAAACCATCGGGGCTTATCTGGGTATCGTGGGCGCCGCACGCCGCAGCTGGGCGCAACAAAACCCGCAATCGGTCATCGGCTTCATCCGCGCCTACCGCGACGCGATTGCTTGGCTGAAAAACCCCGCCAATCGCCCAGCGGCCCAAGCACTGTTGATGCGCAAAGTACCCGCCATGAGCGAAGCCGTGGCCGCCCAGTCATGCGCCATGCTGCTTGATCCGCAAACCGGCTTTTTCTCGGACGTGGGCCTGGACGAAAAAGCCGTGCAAGCGGTCTTGGACCTGCGCAGCAGATTAGGGGACAGCGCACGCGCTTTGACGGATCAGAGCAAGTATGTAGACCGGCGTTATTGGAAGGCGGCGCTGGGGGGGTGATGGCCAAAAAAGGCCGTTGAGGCCTTGCGTCAATTAGCCAAGCCTGAAATCAACAACTGATAAGCGTATCAGTTGGTGCCGGGGCCGGAACCCTGTTAGGGCTGCTAACCCAAGTGAAAACTAGGTTTTTTTTGCCCAGGTTGAAAAAGTACCGTTAAAAGTACCGTAATTTATAAAAGTGATCTTCGCCATATGAGGCTCCTAGCTTCGTCTACAACATTAACAATTGTTAATGTTAGGGCAAGGCCCAGTTCAAAAGGGCCCACCCCTTGTCGTTTCTGGCTGGAAGAACCCCACCGTACTCCCACCCCCCTTTTTTCGGCGGCTTGTCTCTGGCTAGACCTTACATACTATTCTGCTCACCCCCTTGCGTTTGAAATGCAGACTGGCGGGGGGTATATAAATTTCTGGATTCGCCGAAAGACATTTCGTAATTGGGCCTTTGCGACCTTAACAAGGCGCGATGCTGCGTAGGTAGCAGGGCTGGTAGCCCTAGCGCGCAACGGCACTCAAGCTTTCCAGATGTGGTTGCTCAATCTTGCCGAATTAGCATTTTCCAGCGCTTTTGACTAATATGAGACCATGAAAGCCTTCGTCCGCCTTATTCACATAACACTTTTGTTGGGCTGCGGGCATCTTTTTGCTGCCACCTATGAGTGGTGCGAATACACAAAAAAAATGGTCCAAGAAGGGGGGTGTCAAAAAAACACTGAGCAACTTTTTAACAATACAAATTCACCGGAGTGGACTGTAGTTGGTGGTTTGTGGTACCGGGGCAAGGTTGATATTCATTCAATAACGAAATTCGGAGACCAAATACGCTACTTGATTAAATATCCGAGTAACACACAACGGACAGTGTTTACTGACTGCAAAAGTCGCTCACGATTAGAAATAGTCAGTCCTGCAGATCAGTCTAAGCCGCTGCGGCCCATCTACGAAGGAACAGATAACGCTTTAGAGATTGATTTAGCCTGCAGTAAAAAGCCTATTGAAAGCACCGTTGCTCAGACAGCTAGAGAAATTAAATCTTCAACCATATACGTTTATTGTGAGTCAAGACGAATCATGATTCTGGACTTTGAAAGCTGCCCTTCAAGCATTCCCGCGGAAGTTCCAATGGCACTTGCTAGGGTAGATCTTCCAGCATGTCAAGGAACTAGCGCAGCACTTTGGAGTAATTGTTTTGGGACAAGGCGTTTTGGGGAAGGCTTTACTTACACAGGCGAGTTCTTGAATGGCACGTACGATGGGCAAGGAATTTACTCTTTCCCGGACGGTAGAAAATATGTCGGTGAGTTCAAGGGCGGTAAGGTTACTGGTCAAGCCATACTTTATCTTGCCGATGGGAGAGCCATACCGGGCATCTTCAAGGACTTCGTCCTAGTTACCCAACAGTACGTCGATCCGAATAGCTTCACACGTATCGTAAACAACAGCGCCACCGTTGGGGTTAATGATGTACAACGACTAGAACCTGACAGGCTTAAAAATGACTTAGAAAAAGACCGACAGTTGCTAGCTGAAGAAAAGCGAAGATTTGACGCTGAGAAAGCGCAGCGAGAAGAAGAGAAGAAATCCAGTCGTATTGCCATACGAGGAAGCGCATCGCAACCCGATACCAACGGCGACTTCACAATCACAATTCAGACAGGTGCAGACACCGCTAGTCTCAAGATTGACGGCGAGGAACTTGGAGGCAAACGAGATGGTAACTATGTCATCAAGCGTGTAGCTCGTGTCGGTGAACAAAATACCTACACAATCACAGCGCGAGATGTCTTTGGCAACAACGATACAAAGACCATCAGCGTAGCGCGGCAGGCAGTCGATTCCCGTCCAACCTTTGCTAGGCTTAACCCAGCCAATATCAAACCCCAACCTGCCCATGATGCAGTAGCCATCATCATCGGCATCCAGAACTACAAGCTAATCCCCAAGGCAGAGTACGCTAATCAAGACGCGCAGGATTTCTACGACTACGCATCCAGAGCGCTGGGTATCAAACAGGAGAACATCAAGCTGCTGCTGGACGATGAAGCGGACGTTTCTGGGATTTTCAAAGCCTTCCAGAACTGGCTTCCGCTGAAGGTGCGCAAAGGCAAGACCGACGTGTACGTGTTCTACAGCGGACATGGTCTGCCCAGTACAGATGGGAAGTCCCTGTACTTCCTTCCTGTCGGGGCGGACAGAGACCTCATCGCAAAGACCGCTATCTCGCAAAAGGAAATCGTAGACGCACTGAAATCCGCACAACCAAAGTCCGTGACGATGTTCATAGACAGTTGCTACAGCGGCCAGATCCGCACTGGGGAGACGCTTCTGGCTAGCGCCCGCCCGGTTGTCATGAAGGTGAATGAAGTGGCCTACCCGCCTGAATTCACAGTCATCACCGCGTCAGCCTCTGACCAGATAGCGTCGTCCAGCCCAGACCTAAAGCACGGCATCTTCAGCTACTACCTGATGAAGGGGTTGGAGGGCGAAGCAGACCAAAATCGGGACGGAACCGTTACCATCGGTAAACTCCAGGGGTATTTAGCGGACCGGGTGCCCCGTTTTGCGATGACAATGAGCAGAAAGCAAGAGCCTCAAATGGTGGGCGATGCCAACCGCGTTTTGGTTGGTCGGTGACCTAAGAAAAAGGAGAGTTATTCTATGAAAACCTTTTCACGCCTAATTTGCGTCCTGCTTTTTGCGGGTTCTGCATTCGCCCAGAGTCAACTCCCGCCTTGCCAGGGCGGTTCTCCCTCACGATGGACTAACTGTACGGGTCGCTGGTTGAACAATAACGGTGACAAGTACGAAGGCGAATGGCGTGATGGCAAACCGAATGGGCAGGGTGTTCAGACCTTTGCCAGTGGGGAGACGTACACCGGCGCATGGCGAGACGGCAAATATGAAGGCCAAGGTACCATCTCCGCAGTCAATGGCTCGGTTATGAGCCAAGGTATTTGGGCTGCTAACCAACTGGTGCGCCCAACCAACACAGGTAACTCTCAGCTGACCGAAGCACAACGCCTTGAAAACGAACGTAAAGTGGCGCAACTTGAAGAGGAGCGTGCCCGCTTAACTAAAGAACGGGAGCGTCTGGATGCTGAAAAACTCCAGCGCGAGCAGGCCAAACAAACTGCGCGTATTTCGATCCAAGCCTCCGCGAGTTTGCCCGATGCATTTGGAGAGGTGACCTTAACTGTGCGAACCAATGCCGACACGAGCTCGTTCAAGATTAATGGCGATGAACTTGGTGGTAAGGCCGACGGCGCCTACACTGCAAAACGGGTTGCACGTGCTGGCCAGGAAACAAAGTTCACTTTGGTGGCCCGTGACCTTTATGGAAATACGGATACCAAGGTTATTACGGTTTCCCGCTCATTAGAAGAAGTGAAAGATAGTTTTAGCCAGCTCAACGCCGCAAACCTACGTCCCCAGCGCCCCAGAGATGCGGTGGCGATAATTATTGGCATACAGGACTACCTTCGCGTGCCAAAGGCTGAATTCGCGAAAGATGATGCACTTGCCTTCTATGACTATGCACTGCGTTTAGGTTTAAAGCCAGACAACATCACCATGCTGCTCGATTCACAGGCGGACGATGTATCGATGCTCAAGGCCTTTAAAAACTGGTTACCAGTGAGAGTGAATAAGGACAAGACGGACGTTTATGTTTTTTTTAGTGGGCACGGCCTCCCCTCGGAGGATGGCAAGCTTTACTTGCTACCCTACGGTGTGGACAAAGACCTGCTAGAGCGCACGGCAGTAGCCCAAAAAGAAATTGTGAATTTATTACAGAGCGCGCGGCCTAAGTCGGTGACGATGTTTATTGATAGCTGTTATAGCGGCCAAACCCGGGGAGGTGCGACTTTGCTTGCAAGTGCACGGCCCTTGAACATTAAGGTACAGGAGAGTGCTTACCCTGAAAACTTCACGGTAATGTCGGCGTCGGCCGCTAGCCAGATATCGAGTTCCAGCCCTGACCTGAAACACGGCATATTCAGCTATTACCTGATGAAAGGTTTAGAGGGCGAGGCGGACGATAGCAAAGAGGGCACCATCACCATCGGCAAGCTACAAAACTACCTCTCAGAGAAGGTGGCGCGGTTTGCGATGAAGATGAATCGTACCCAAGAGCCGCAGCTCATTGGGGATAGCGCAAGGGTGCTGGTTTCGAAATAATTATGAGTAGGTGGCTGGTTTGGCTGCTAATGGCGATTTCCTTACAGGCTTCATCGCAAAGTCTGTTTAGGGGATTTATTCCTGATGAAAACGGAATAAATCTTGATGACCTTCAGGCTAAAAAGGGAGCGTCTAAGGTCGCTACTGTTACCTTTGTAAAGGACTGTGCAGCCTGTCCTGAGATGGTGGTGATACCTGCGGGTAGCTTTGTTATGGGCTCTGGGAAATATTCAACGGAGCAGCCCTCTCATGCCGTCAAATTTCGTAGCTTTTTGATAGGTAAGACCGAGGTCACTCAGGAGCTGTGGGAATCCGTCATGGGTAACAACCCGAGCTTTAGCAAGGGCCAAACTTTGCCTGTGGAAACAGTTTCTTGGGATGACATTCAGCGCTTCATTGTTAAGCTGAACCAAAAATCTAGGCAAAAGTACCGTCTGCCCAGCGAGGCCGAGTGGGAGTATGCGGCGAGAGCAGGCAGCAGTACCGAATGGAGTTTTGGCGACGACGAGGCAAAGGTGCGTGACTATGCTTGGTACTCAAAAAACAGTGGTGGACGGACTTACGACGTGGGGCAGAAGCTGCCGAATGCATTTGGATTATTTGATATGCACGGGAATGTCGCTGAGTGGGCAGAGGATTGTTGGCATGAAAGATACGAGGGCATCTTTAGCAAACCGCCGACGGATGGAAGTGCTTGGATTTCAGATTGCAGTGGAAATACACGGGTGATTCGGGGCGGCTCTTTCAACTCATTCCCAGAGAATTTGCGTTCGGCTTACCGCAACCGTATTAACGCGATTAATTGGGACAATAACATCGGCTTCCGCCTAGCTCGCGACCTGTAACACTATGAAGCAGTGCATGCGCATCATTGCAACTCTGCTGGTCACAGCCTGTCTGACGCAGGGTGCATGGGCACAATTCAAGCTTATAGGCCCAGGATTTTTACCTGATTTAAATGGGACGAATCTTGATGACTCGCCAATTAAAAAGGTTTCCCCTCAAGCGTCAGCCCAAGCCACATTCAAAAATTGCCCGGAATGTCCAGAAATGGTGGTGATACCAGCTGGCAGTTTTCAGATGGGATCTAACGACTACAGCGCCGAAAGGCCAAATCATCGAGTAAACATTGCTAGCTTTTTAATGAGTAAGGGGGAAGTGACTCAGGGCCAATGGAAAGCAGTGTTGGGTAGTAATCCAAGCCATTTCTGGAACTGTGGCCCCGATTGCCCGGTTGAAAATGTTTCTTGGGATGATGTTCAAAAGTACATTGCCAAAATCAATCAGATAACCAGCCTAGACTTTAGGCTACCAAGCGAAGCAGAATGGGAATATGCGGCAAGGGCAGGTACCATAACTGCGTGGAGCTTTGGTAATGATGAATCAAAGCTGACCGACTACGCTTGGTTTAGAGACAACGCTAGAGGCAATACGCATTTGCGGGGTCAAAAATTGCCTAATGCCTTTGGCTTATTTGATGTGCATGGAAACGTATGGGAATGGACGCAGGACTGTTGGCATGACAATTACGACGGAGCTCCGTTTGACGGGAGTGCATGGTTGTCCGGCTGTCAGGGAAACTATCGTGTGCTTCGAGGCGGTTCTTGGGATGGGGCCTCAGTGGGCATTCGCTCGGCCCTCCGCCTGGGTTACCACCAACAATTTAAAGGCAAATACTATGGTTTTCGATTGGCTCGCAATCTATGACCAAAATTCTCCTCTTTGACCGTCAAATCACTGCCGTCGGGTCAATTCACAATGGGAAGCTTTCAATTTCCCGATGAAATGCCCCCTCATGAGGTGAATGCAGATGGGCGTATCAGTGCTCATGCTGGAGCCGCACTATTCGAAATTGCGGGCTACCAAGGCGGCGCAACAGTTGGCTTGAGCGGAGGTCGGCGTTCTTGGGTTTCGATTGACACGACAGATTGCCGATCGCAAAATTTACTGTTATAAAGATGGAGCGCAATGAATAGCTAAGCTATCAAAACTCTATCGTTGATTCATTCAATCATTGAATCATTGAATATATAGGCATTATTGAAATCCAAAATTCGCACCGCATGTCTAAACTATTTAAAACACTTTTTGCATCACTTTTCATAACGGCATGGCAGTTCGCTGGTGCCGAAGTAATAGCCAACACAAAGGAAGGTGACAAGGTCTCGGACTTTGTGACATTCAATGAAAAAAACCTATTTTCAAATAAAAAAAAAGCTGATATTCCTTTGCCGCCAGGCGAATGGACAGTTCGGATTGTAGAGCGCGTCAAATCCACGCATTCGGATCCAGTATGGGGTATTTCCTTAGCGCTGGACAAGGTGAAGGATAATGTGGTGTCAGAAATGATAGGTATTCACACATACGATCAAAACCAAAAAAACTGGAATGTCACATGTCCGCCAGGTATATCTCATCAACCAAATCTTGGCGGTGTCGATTCAGAGTGTTTTAGCGTAGAGCTACAGACATTCATGGGCGACAGCGCTGCAGTCGTGCAAACCAAATTGCGAAAGAAATGGAATGAAGCCGGAATTTCATGGGGCGGAAACGCTTTCAGCTCATCCACCTATATCATGAGTCGATCATTCGGAAATTTTATTATCGAATATTTTATACCAACAGGCCGCTTTTTAGACGAATCCAAGAGAGCCAGAGAATCACCACTTCACTCATCAAAATTAAATTACGCAAATGAAAAAGTGCAATCATTACTGCCCGCCGTTCGGGAGTGGTATCAAGACTATTTCAAGCGCGTTAAAGAGGGAGTCTATCAAGCCAAAGATAATTTGCCACCTGCAAGACTGAGCTCTGGAATTCGTAGCGTAGTCCCAGATATTGAAACACTTGCGTCCCAAGCAACAGGCTTAGCCAGTGCAGCTGTGGCCAGTGAATTAGGGAAGGACGGAAAGTACGAGGGTCAGGGAACCATTGCCGCAGCCAACGGAACCGTCAGCAGCCAAGCCATATTGTCTGTCAACCAACCAATACGCCCCTCAAACCCAGAAACCGCAACAATCAGCGATTCACAGCGTCTTGAAAATGAGCGCAAGGCAGCTCAATTAGAGCAAGAACGCGTCCGCCTAGCCCAAGAACGTGAGCGTCTCGATGCCGACAAGCTCCAGCGCGAACAAGCCAAAAAGGCTACCCGCATCGCAATCCAAGCTGCTACAAGCCAGCCCGATGCATTGGGCGAGTTCAGTATCACCATCCGAACCAATACGAGCACTAGCTCCCTAAAAATAAATGGGCAGGAAATTGGCGGGGCGGACGACCTCTTGCGCACCTACAAGCTGGTGGCCCGTGCAGGGCAAGATACCAAGGTCACTATCGTTGCCCAAGACCAATGGGGTAATACCGATACCAATGTGCTAATAGTTTCTCGCGCACTGTCCACTGCCAAGGAAATCCCGCCTCCGCTGAACGCCGCCAACTTACGTCGCCAACCTCCGCGCAACGCCGTAGCAATCATCATTGGTATTCAGGACTATCAGAGCGTTCCCCCAGCGGAGTTTGCCAAAGATGATGCATTGGTCTTCTACGACTACGCATTGCGTTTGGGAATAAGGCCTGAAGATATTCACATGTTGCTGGACGCAAAGGCAGACTACGCCTCAATGTTTAAAGCTTTTAAAAATTGGCTGCCGTCTCGTGTAAGGAAAGACTTGACAGATGTTTATGTTTTTTACAGTGGGCACGGCCTAACGGACGATGGAAAAATTTATCTGCTTCCCTATGGTGTCGATAAGGACTTATTGGAGCGCACCGCAATTGCACAGAAAGACTTAGTAAAACTGCTTCAGGATGCCCGACCCAAATCGGTCACCATGTTCATGGATAGCTGCTACAGCGGACAAACGCGCGGGAATGAGGCGCTGATTTTGAGTGCGAAGCCTTTGTTTATTACTGTTGAGGAAAAAGCATATCCTGACAACTTCACTATCATGTCGGCTTCCGCCAGCAATCAGATGTCAAGCTCCAGTCCTGATCTCAAGCACGGCATCTTCAGCTACTACCTAATGAAGGGCCTAGAGGGGGATGCAGCAGAAAAAAAGGATGGAGCTATCACTGTTGGAAATCTCCAAAACTATCTTTCGGAAAAAGTTCCCCGCTTCGCTATGCAGATGAGCCGAAAGCAGGAGCCGCAACTAATTGGCGATGGCACACGGGTGCTTATTTCCAATTAGCTATGGGCAAAATGCTGCCCTTTCTTGCAATGAAATACTTTGTTCAGACTGCTTGAGCTAACAGGGAATTTAAAACATTTCTCTTTGGATGAATTGCTGCTAATCCTAAACTTTGGGTGGCAGATATGACCTACCTGCCCACCTAGGTGGAGTTCTTGTATCTGGCTGTTGTGGTGGAAGTGTAGCGCCGAAAGGTGGTGAGCTGGGTCTTTGGCGACCTTATGAGCAGCGACTTGGTAACCGCGGCAAGGGCTATGCAAACCTGCGCAATAATTTCAGTGGATTTCGTTTAGCCCGAGACCTATAGTAATATGAATCGCGTCACTCGCTCCGTCCTAATTTTGCTGCTATCTGCAGTCTTGGTGCAAGGTGTATATGCCCAGGCCTTATACGGTAAGGGCTTCATCCCCGATGAGAATGGAACCAACCTCGATGAAATAATGCTGAAAGGGAAATCCAAAGGCCAAAGTGTGGTTGTTGGTGAAAGCATTAAAGATTGCTTGGACTGTCCAGAAATGATCATCATGCCAGCGGGTCAATTCACAATGGGAAGCTTTCAATTTCCGGATGAAATGCCCCCTCATGAGGTGAATGTGCTTATTTTTCTTCTTGCGAAAACCGAAGTAACCCGCTCACAATGGCGGTCCGTTATGGGTACTGATCCAAGCAAAGGAAGTAATTATTTCTGCTCAACATGCCCGGTTGATAATGTTAGTTGGAATGATATTCAGGAATTTATAGTAAGGCTAAATCGGAAAACAGGAAAAAAACATCGCCTACCTTCAGAAGCGGAGTGGGAGTATGCTGCGAGAGCTGGTACGACCACGAACTCTGCTATTGGAATTGATCAGACTTCTGGAATAAAGGGAGATAACAGCACTACCACTGAGCCAGTAGGGCGCGAAAAGTCAAATGCTTTTGGACTTTTTGATATGCATGGAAACGTTTGGGAGTGGGTGGCTGATTGTTGGCATGAAAATTATGTAGAAGCGCCGCCAAATGGAAGTGCATGGCTCAATGTTTGTCTAAATGATGCGCGCGTCCTTCGGGGCGGATCTAGGTATAGTGGTCACCTGGAAAGGAGGTCGGCGACGCGTCTTAGTTATCCGCCCGATACCCGTACAAATTCGTTTGGATTTCGGCTGGCAAGAGACCATAATTAAGGCGTGCAATGTGTGCGATAGACTTGAAGTTTGTTGGGATTGACCTCTGATGATTAATAAAGTTGGATGCTTATTTGCGGTTCTGCTAATCTTGAGTATTCAAATCGTCAACGCTGAGACCGCGCGCGGCGAAGCTGAGTACCTTTACGGTCCCGAGACATCCCAGAGCACAGCATGCAAGTTGGCAGAAGATAAAGCAAAAATAGTTGCAATCGCATCAATTTTCGGCGAAGCAATGTCAAATGAAGAACAGCAATTTTGCAATGCTACTTCGGGTAATCAATCCGCCAGTAAATGTGAATTTAACCGGGTTACATGGACATTAATTGAAGGCGATATTAAGTCGATAAAAAACGTTAAACGCAAGGTTGAGTCCCGCGGTGATTCAAGCGCATGCATTGTCACCTTGGATGCAGACATTGTGGTGCCCTCTAAAAAGCCCGATCCAAACTTTGATGTGAAGGTTAAAACCAAACAAAATGTTTATCGTGTTGGGGATGATTTTTTACTTGAAATAGAGGGAACCGAGCCCGCATATATTGCTATATTTAATTGGCTTCCGAATGAGGACAACAAAGTTTACAGAATCACGAGGCCGGACGTAAAAAACGCATTTGAGTCCGAATTTTTGGTTAAAAATCCTAGTGGGAAAGTCAGTATTAACTACACCTTGGTTACAAGTTGGTCGGACTCTTATAGGGATGCGAAACGTCTGTATGATGAGTGGTTGATTGTCATTGCGACCAAAAAACCTTTCAAGTGGCTTAGTGCCTACGATCTCGATGACTTCAAAGCAAAGCTGAGGGAAATACCGATTGACGAGCGGCGGGTGGTTAGGCGAGGGTATCAGGTATCTAAATAATGAAATTATCTAAAAAATTCCTTAAGTATCCTCGGTCAACGACATGAGCCATTGAAGGCACCTTAAATTGCTTGTTTTGATTGGCCTATTGCCCTGTTCGCAGGTAAATGGTTAAGATTGTGCTGGAACCGTAAGCCAAGTTCGAATTTTCGCGGATTTGGGATTAAATTAACTGTCGTATTGATCATGGTGTGAATCCATGAATTTTTTTTCAAGGATACCTATATGTCACCAGTCATCCGAATCACTTCACTTGCGTTGGTCGCTCTGGGCTTAGCAGCCTGTGCGGGTCCGAAGCCGGGGACACCTGAATTTGTGCAGAAAAAAGAAGATGAACAACAAAAAGAAGTGTTGAAGGCGGTAGGCCAGACCGTGGCCAAGGCACCTGTTTGGTACGTACAGCCGCCTTCTGACGTGAATGCGATTTATGTTGCTGCAACAGAAATTTCGTCTGATATGCAGATGGCGATGGATGTCGCAGTCCTATCCGCCAAGCGAGCATTGGCCGGGCAACTGGGGGACCGCGTATCTTCCAAAATGACAGATTTCGCTTCACAGACTGGTGTGGGATCTGACGTTCAGGTCGTCAAGGAAATTGAGCGGGTTACTAAGAGCGTTGCTACCGACGTAAACGTAGCTGGTTATGTTCGGGAAAAGTCCGAAATTGTGCAAGAAGGTTCGAAATTTCGGGCATTTGTGCTCCTTAGGTACCCTGTAGGTGAAAGCAACAAAGTTATTGCTGATCAAGTGAAGAAAAGTGCTGTATTGGATGCTAAGGTTAGAGCATCCAAAGCTTTCCAAGAGCTTGAGCAAGAAATTGATGCAGCCAAGAAGAAGTGAGTGTTCAATAAATGATTAATTTTTTTAAATCATTTATATATTGTGCTGCATTATTCAGTTCAGTACTTGGATATGGGACTCCATTAATTACGCCAGAAGAATTTCTGGCGTCGCAAAATGCTACTACGTTGGCGCTTGTGGGCGCTGCACCACCGGATCCTCTAGCGCCATTAATTGCGGTGTCCTCGCCGGACTCTCTTGATCAGGGGTTGAAAAATCCGTTCAATATTGAAGTTTTGATGAAGGCGCAGAAAGACGCTCAATTGAATTTTTCTAGCTTTAAGGCGTTTTACGGTGCATTCAAGTTAGACATCACAGATAGATTACTTAAAGAGGCGTCTAAAACTTTAACAGGCCTAAAACTCTCTAACCTAGAAGTGCCGGCAGGAAAGCACAAAATCGTTCTACGCGTCAGCGATACGCAAGGACGGACCTCTGAAAAAGAAATCGTAATCAAAGTTGAATGAGAAAAAAAACGGACCACCTGGGTAAGCTGATTCTGACATTCATTCTTGTTGGAGCGCAGCTTTGCGCCATTGCTAATGAATCTGATATTTCTTTACGCAAAGCGAGCATTCTTGTTGCTACAGGACAGTTCAAGGATGCCATTGCGATACTCAAACAATACGAACCAAAAGATCGCGAGGACGAGCTAGCTATTAGTGTCCTGACTGGCAAGATCTATTTAGCGATCGATCGTCCTGCAAAAGCCTTGGAATTTTTTGAAGATGCGCAAGCGCAGTCTTTAGAAAGCTTTGATGCAGCAATTGGCGCAGCTCACGCCAATCTAAAGCTCGGCAAGTTTAAGGAAGCAGAGCGCCATGCCCAGGCAGCCAAAAAGATTGACAATGACTCCGCAGAGCCCGACTTTATTTCTGCAGTTATTGGATTGCGTACAGGTAATCCTAGTCGATCAAATGATTCCCTAGTAAAGCTTTCAACGCAGCGTCCCGAATCTGAAAGCGTGCTGATTGTCTATGCAAAGTTCCTCACCTTGACTGGAGAAAGCCTCATTGCTAAGCAGAACGCAGCGAATTTTTTGAGTCGCGCACCGAACTCTCCAGACGTGCAGGACTATTTGGCTGATCTAGAGTACCAGTCAGGCAATAAGACCGAGGGAATCCGGTTAAAGAAAATTGCCGCACAGTTGTATGAAAAGCAAGGCAAGTTATTCAAGCGCGACATTATTTTTTCTTGGCTTGATGTAAATCATCTGCCGACAGAACGCCCTAGCGCGCCCGTAAAGCCAGAGGGGCAACAAGCCGTCGTCCCTCAGCCAAAGACCTTGACGCCGCCCGTAGAGCCAAATAGCAAGGCCGACGCACAAGTGGCTACCGCTAAGCCTAAGGTAGCACCCGCACCCGCGGATCCGCAGCCCAAGCTAGTATCTGAAATTCCCACACCCAAATCTATCGTTTCGCCCCAGCCTGTTTTGACTGGACTAAAGCTGGAGCAGCAACCTAGCGCGCCGAAACCTAGGGTGGATTCGACGCTCAATCCCGAGGCCGTTAAGGTCGCGAATGCAGCCCGCAAGGAAACGCGTCTCCAAACTACTTATTTGCCCGAGAATGAATTTGCAACTCCCGTACAGCGTTTTCCTTTCCCTCCCAACGTGATGATTACTGGGGGTAGCGGGTTCATTGTCGATGGCGGGAAAAAGGTTGTTACTAATCGTCACGTTATTGAGGATGGAAAAGAATTTGCAATTCGAACTGGGCTAGGAGAAGTTATCAAGGTGCGGGTTGTATTCATCTCGCAATCAGATGACATTGCAGTGCTGGAACTTGAAAAGCCTTTACCTGCTGACCGAGCCATTCCCGTCGGCGCTTACTCCAAGCCGAGAGTGGGTCGAAACGTGGTGGTAATGGGATACCCACTTTGGTACATGCTCGGGGAGGGCTCACCTTCGCTTACCAACGGGATGGTCTCCAAGCGTACGGGATTAAAAGATGACATGGGCACTTTCCAATTGACCGCTAAAGTGAACAAGGGAAATTCCGGTGGCCCTGTGTTTGATTTGTTTGGAAATGTAGTTGGAATTACGGTCGGCAAGTTGGATAACAAAAAAATCCAAACGGACGAGGGCTTTGTGCCGGAGGACGTGAACTTCGCCATCCACGTTGACCGCATGCCAGCAATTGCAAATGCCAAGGTCAGCTCAAGTGAATCCGATGGGGCCGAGTTGAGTACCGAAGAGCTGTACCAAGTGATGTTGGGTAAAGTGGTTATGGTGGCAACTTATAAATAATATTTAAATTAATTTTTAATTATAAATTGCGATTGGATTTTCGATGAATTTCACTAACAATATTTTACTGATAATCATTACAATAATCAGTTTTAATGTAAGTGCACAAAATCTTGCTCATCTCCCGACATGGCATTCCTGTCAGGGTAGTTCGGTTTCCCGTTGGAATGCCTGTTTTGGATCGTGGACCAATCCAAGCAATGAAAAATATGATGGTGAGTGGCGCGATGGAAAGCCGAACGGACAAGGAATCCACACAATTTCCACTGGCGACCGGTATATTGGGTCATGGCGTGATGGTCGGTACCACGGTCAAGGTACGCTTTATGCAGCCAACGGATCGGTGATCAGCCAGGGCATTTGGGCTGACAACCAATTAGTTAGAGCCACAACGGTAAATAATAACCAGCTAAGCGACGCGCAAAAGGTTGAAGTCGAGCGGCTCGCTAAACAACTGCAGGAAGAACGACAACGCTTAGCTGAAGATAGGGCAAGGCTTGATTCCGACAAAGTTCAAAGGGAACAGGCTAAGCAAAGCTCTCTACTTTCTTTACAAGCCACAGCAACGTCCCCAGACAAAAATGGGGATTTTCTGATAAAAATTCAAACGAATGCAGATACCAGCTCCTTAAAAATTAATGGCGAAGAAATAGGCGGTAGAGCCGATGGTTCCTATTCGGTCAAGCGTTTTGCTAGGGCAGGGCAAGAGACCAAGTTAACCATCGTCGCAAGAGATGCGTATGGAACTGCTGATACCAAGATTATTTCAGTAAACAGGCCTCTCGAAGAGTTTATGGAATCGGTATTGGCGCTCAACGTTGCCAATATAAAGGTCCAGCCGGTCCGGGATGCTGTCGCCATCATTATTGGAATTCAGGACTACAAGCGCGTGCCCAAAGCTGAATTTGCTAACGAGGACGCACGTGCTTTTTATGACTATGCGCGCCGCGGACTCGGCGTAAAACCTGAGAACATCAAGATGCTACTTGACTCAGACGCAGACGATGTGGAAATTGTGAAGGCGTTTAGTAATTGGCTTCCGGTCAAGGTAAATAAGGATAAGACAGAGGTTTACGTGTTTTACAGCGGGCATGGACTGCCCTCAGAAGATGGAAAGCTGTACTTCTTGCCCTATGGCGTCGACAAGGATTTGCTCGCTCGAACGGCCGTTGGACAAAAGGAAATAGTGGCAGCCCTGAGCGCTGCCAAGCCCAAGTCTGTAACGATGTTCATAGACAGTTGCTACAGCGGACAAATCCGGGGCGGGGAAACTTTGCTGGCAAGCGCCCGGCCGATCAATATCAAGGTTGATCAAAGTGCTTACCCAGATAATTTCACGGTCCTTTCGGCATCAAGTTTTAGCCAAATATCGAGCTCGAGTACGGATCTCAAGCATGGAATATTCAGCTATTTTCTTATGAAGGGCCTGGAGGGCGATGCAGATCTTAATAGTGATGGGCGGATTACCGTGGGTGAAATGCATTCCTATTTGATAGACAAGGTTCCCCGCTACGCTATGAAAATGAATCGAGCGCAAGACCCGCAAGTTCAAGGCGATGCGGGGCGAATTCTTTTTGCTCGGTAGTTGAAATCCTTGATTCATTTTCAGTTTAGATTTTCGCCAATGCTATTTTTTTTGCGTTTATTTTTGACCGCATTTCTGGTTTTCAGCCCATCGGTCTGGGCACAAATCATTTCCGGAAAAGGGTTTGCCGCTGATTGGGGTGGTTACCGATCCGATGATCCTATCCCAACCCAGAAGAAAGTGACGATGGGCGGTATCACCAAGGCGTGCCCAGAGTGCCCGGAAATGATTGTTTTGTTGGGAGGTAGTTTTTTTATGGGCTCACCTCCAGATTCCGCGCCAGCATTTTCGAGCAAAGATAAACCAAAATCTATCGGTTTCCCTAGCGAAAAACCTCAGCATCGAGTGCAAATTCAGCCTTTTTCCATTGGTCGCTATAAAGTTTCACAAGAGCTCTGGACCTGGGTCATGGACGCCAATCCCAGCTCGACCAAGGTACGCAATCACCCCGTAGAGAATGTATCAATCAATGATGTCCTTGAGTTTATTCGCAAGCTAAATGAGAAAACTGGACAAAATTACCGCCTTCCCTCAGAGGCGGAGTGGGAGTATTCCGCGAGAGCTGGAACCATTACCCCATGGAGTTTTGGCGACGACGAATCAAAAATCGGAAATTATGCGTGGTACGCTCTAAATAGCGGCGGAGTAACCCACCCACTAGGCCAGAAGCTGCCAAACCCCTTTGGTATTTACGATATGCAGGGTAATAATTGGGAATGGGTCCAGGATTGTTGGCATAACAATTACGAAGGAGCACCATCAAATGGTCGGTATTGGGACTTTGACTGCGCCGAAGAAGCTAATGTCATAAGGGGCGGGTCTTGGAAAAGCAATGCATTAAGTCTCAGGTCGGAGTATCGTTTTTTGGCTGCACCGACAGACAGATCCAGCGAAATTAGTTTTCGCCTTGCCAAACCCCTGTATTCGCCTTAACAAGTTAATTGTCAACGACCGCCCGAAAATTTAATTTGGACTTGGGTAAATTTCGCTACCATGCGCTGTATGAGTTGCTTTACCCGTCTGATTTGCCTCACGCTTTTGGTGTGTTGCGCAAATGCGCTTGCAGCAGAAGATTTAGATCAGCAAAGAGCCGCTTGGGAAAAAGAGCTAACTGCAGGTATGCAAGGTTCCGCGACGATGCCACAAAAACTAATTGCTTGCCCAAAAGAAACAGGCCTTTGGAACAATTGCTTTGCGGAGTTTTTAGGTGCTAATGGCGGCAAGTATCTGGGGGAATGGCAAGCTAACCAATATGATGGTTGGGGCATTTATAGGGCAGCCAACTTCGACCGCTACGTCGGGCAATTCAAGGCCAACCAATACCAAGGGCGTGGCACCTATTACTACGCCAACGGCGAGCGATACACCGGTCAAGTCAAAGATGGTAAGAAGCACGGGCAAGGTATTTTGTATGCGGTCAATGGTTCGGTCATCGAGGAAGGTATATGGGTCGCAGACATTGCGCCATCGGTCAAGCGCGCTGAAGAAGCTCGGGCGAGTGCGTTTGCTTGGAAGAGCCAGATTGAAAGTGAAGTTATCGCCCTGCGAAAAAAGCCCTCTGATAGCAAGGTCTGGACCGATGTAATCTCCAAAGCCGTGCTAAACACCCTGCGCCGCTGGCTGGAAGACACGGGTTCGATCAATATCAAGGAGATACTCGCGCCGATATTCCCCGTGGCGCTATCTTTAGCACAGGACAAATGGGAAAGCGATAAAGAGTTCGAGGATCGCCTTGCCGCGGCCCGAGCGGAGCGCCAGCGCGAGATCGAAAAAATCCAGAACGCCTACAAGGCGCAAGTGGAGCAGCGCAACAAAAACGTGCAGCAGGTCAACGCGGCGCGCGCAGCGAAAGAACGCACGCACCCTTGGTTCGCAAAGAATTCACCGAAATTGCCCTCACTATGGTGGAACCCCAGCTTCTGATTGCGGGCAGCAGCTTTGACCCCAAGCGCTCTATCTTGTACCTAGACGTCAAAATTGACGGAAGCGCGCCGAGCCGATTTGAGTTTGCCGATGCACCCATTGCTTTGCGCAAAGCCGCACTTACCGAGATGGGCGGTTTGCAACTGAGCGCGGAGGTTTCGGTGTCAGCGGGCGGCGAGTTCGGGCTCACGGGAGTCAAGGCGCTAGGAGGCGGGGCGGGCGCGGTGGGCGTAGCCAGCCAGGGAGCGGCCGCTGTGCAAGCTACTCGCCAGGTGACGATTGACCTTCCTAGCACCAGCGCTGCGGGTGTTCTCATGCAACAAAGTGTGTTGGCGGTCGATGGCAACCAGGTGGAGCGGGTGCTGTATCGGGAGGAAAACGACACATTACGCAAGCGCCTGGAGGAGCAACGCCGCAGCCAGGAACTGGCGCTGGCAAGCGAGTCCCGCAAAGCGGCTGAGGAAGTTGCCAAGTACAAGGCAGAAGCCCAGGCGCTGGCCGATGTGCGGCGCAAACTGGAGGAGGACTTGGCCCAGCGCGAGCAAGCAAAAAAGGCTACGCGCATTACCCTGCAGGCTAGCGTTTCGCCACCTGATGCGAATGGCGAAGTGCTGATCACGGTCAAGACGGGTGCGGATACCAGCTCCTTACTACTCAATGGCGAGGAAATGGGTGGCAAGGCCGACGGCAGCTACAGCATACGCAAAGTCGCCCGGGTCGGGCTGGACACAGTGTTCACCATCATCGGGCGCGATATCAACGGCAATACCGATACCAAGACCTTGAAGGTGGCGCGTCAGGTCTTAGAGACCAAGCTGACGCTGGCGCGGCTGAACGCCGCCAACGTCAAGGTGCAGCCCAAGCGCGACGCGGTGGCCATCATCATCGGCATTGCAGACTACGCCAATCTTCCGCGCGCTGACTATGCAAACGAAGACGCACGCGAGTTTTTCAACTACGCCAACCGGGGCCTAGGCATCGCGCCCGAGAACATCAAACTGCTAATCGATGCGGACGCCAAGCAGCTTGATATCTTGCGCACTTTCAAAGCCTGGCTTCCACAAAGAGTCAAACCCACTACCGATGTCTATGTGTTCTACAGTGGCCATGGATTGCCGTCGGCAGACGGTAAGGCCTTGTACCTATTGCCAGTGGGAACCGATAAAGACTATGTGGACAAGACCGCAGTTTTACAGTCAGAAATCAACACCGCTTTGCAGGCGGCTAAACCTAAATCAGTGACTCTGTTTTTAGACAGTTGTTACAGCGGCCTCGCTAAAACCGGTCAGACGCTGGTTGCCAGTGCGCGACCCCTGAGCCTGAAATCGACGCAAGAGGCGTTTCCCGCCGAATTCACCGTCATTAGCGCTGCGCAGCAAGACCAGATATCGAGCTCTAGCCCCGAGCTGCAACACGGCATCTTCAGCTACTTTTTGATGCGCGGGATGGAGGGCGAGGCCGACGAGAACCGGGATGGCCGTATCACCGTGGGTGAAATGCATGCTTATCTCAAAGATCAGGTGGCGCGGCAGGCCGGCGCGGTGAACCGGATTCAAATCCCGCAGTTATCTGGCGACTCCGACCGGGTTTTGGTGTATCGATGAGTTGCCTGAGCCGCGCGTTGAAGTCCTTGGCTATGCGTGTAGTGGCGATAGCACTGTTCGGGTTTAGCCTGCCGCAGGCGCTTACAGCTCAGGTGGCGGGCAACCGGCCTTTTGCACCGCTGGAGGTGCGTTTCAATGAAGCCACCGACATGGTCCAAATACCACCCGGCAGCTTCACTATGGGTTCGGATAAAAGCAGTGATGAAAAACCATCCCATACGGTATACATTCGTAGTTTTTTAATGGGTAGGACCGAAGTCACACAGAAGCAATGGCTCGACGTAATTGGAAGTAATCCAAGCCGTTTTGCTGCGTGCGGACCGGAGTGTCCGGTTGAAAATATCAGTTGGGATAACGTCCAGCAGTTCATTTCCAAGCTGAATCAGAAGACCGGACAGAATTACCGGCTACCCAGCGAAGCAGAGTGGGAGTATGCGGCTAGAGCGGGAACCACTACTGACTGGAGTTTTGGCAACGACGAATCAAAGCTAGGCAACTACGCTTGGTATGGCGGAAATAGTGGGAGCAAGACGCAGGCAGTGGGTCAGAAACTCCCCAATGCCTTTGGCCTCTACGACATGCACGGCAATGTATGGGAGTGGACGCAGGACTGTTGGCACGGCAACTATAGTGGAGCGCCCACAGATGCCAGTGCTTGGACGACAGGTTGTAGTGACAACACTCGGGTGCTTCGTGGCGGCTCTTGGGTCAACTTCCCAGCGGGTTTGCGCTCGGCCTTCCGCATCAGGAACTTCCCAGGCCACCGGGACGACAGCATCGGATTCCGTTTAGCCAGGACTCCTTAAATCTTGAATCTTGGCATCTTTACCTCTTTTGATTTTGAATTCCCGCACCCGCTCCTTCGCAACGCTGCTGCTCTGTGCAGGCCTGGCACAGGGCGCATGGGCGCAAATAAAAATTACTGGCCCGGGCTTTTTGCCGGATGAGAGCGGCACGAATCTGGATAACCCACTGCCGACTCAGCAGCAAAAAGTAGCCACTGGCACCATCATTAAAGACTGCCCGGAATGCCCGGATATGGTGGTACTGCCCGGCGGCAGTTTCCTGATGGGTTCACCACCCGACTCCCAGCCTGACCCTTTTAGCAACGAGAAGCCCAAAGCTATCGGCTCACCGGACGAGAAGCCCCAGCACCTGGTTCAGGTACAAAGCTTTGCCATCGGCAAGTACGAGGTCACGCAGGAGCAGTGGTACCCGGTGATGGGTGATAACCCAAGCGAAAACAAAGGACGCACCTTGCCTGTGGAGCAGGTCTCTTGGGAAGATGTGCAGCAATTCATTGCGAAACTCAATCAAAAGACCGGGCAGACGTACCGCTTACCCAGCGAAGCGGAGTGGGAATATGCGGCAAGGGCGGGAAGCACGACCGAATGGAGCCTTGGCGACGATGTAAGCAAGCTGCGCAATTACGCTTGGTATAGCGATAACAGCGGGGGCAAGACCCAGTTGGTAGGGCAGAAGTTACCCAATGCATTTGGCCTGCACGACATTTATGGCAACGTGTGGGAGTGGACGCAGGACTGCTGGCACGAAACCTATAACGGAGCCCCAAGCGATGGCGGTGCTTGGACGACGGATTGCAGCAATCATTTGCGTGTGCTGCGTGGCGGCTCTTGGGGTGGCGTTGCCGTAAATTTTCGCGCGGCCGACCGCGGCAGACTAGGCCCCGGCAGCAGAAATAGCCATGGCGGCTTTCGCTTGGTCCGTGAATTCTAGCGCCATGAAACAGTTCATCCGCTCAATCGCTGTGTTGCTGCTCTGTTCAGGTCTGGCGCAGGGGGCATGGGGGCAAATAAAAATTACTGGCCCGGGCTTTTTGCCGGATGAGAGCGGCACGAATCTGGATAACCCACTGCCGACTCAGCAGCAAAAAGTAGCCACTGGCACCATCATCAAAGACTGTACGGAGTGTCCTGAGATGGTAATCGTGCCTGCCGGGGGTTTCACCATGGGAAGCGACAGCTTTGAGCAAGCGATCGCAAATTATGGGAAAAATGGGCAATGGATAGCACGAGAGAATCCTCGTCACAACCTCGTGGTTTCAAGTTTCTTGGTTGGTCGATTCGCGATAACTGTGGGCGAATTTAGTGAGTTTGTTCGAAAAACTAATTTCATCACAGATGCAGAGCGCAATGGTGTCGACGCAGGTTGCATGATAAAAGACGGCGCTCAATGGAAAGCAATTGATTCAAAAAATTGGCGTAATCCGGGCTTCGTTCAAGGTAGTAATCACCCGGTAGTTTGTGTGTCTTGGAACGACGTGGCGGAGTACATTAAATGGCTTAATTTTTTGAGTGGAAGAAAATATAGATTGCTCAGCGAAAGTGAGCGCGAGTATGTTACGAGATCCGGGACTCAAACTGCCTTCTGGTGGGGAAATACAATAAGCCCTGAGCAAGCCAATTACGATGGAACCCAAAGCTTCAATGGGGGCGCTAAAGGGGTATTTCGCCAAAATAGTACCCCCGTAGACAGCTTTAGTCCTAATTATTATGGTTTGTATAATGTTCATGGAAACATATACGAGTGGCTTGCCGATTGCTGGCACGAGGTTTATATCAATGCGCCGGCCGATGGAAGCCCTTGGAATACCGGTTGTGTAAATGACCAGCAAATGGTTCAAAGAGGTGGGGCTTGGAATGAACATCCAAGTTTTTTAAGAGCCGCAGGGCGGGTTTGGAACCTAAAAAGTAATCGTCGAAATATCGCTGGATTTCGCCTAGCCCGCGACTTGTAACCGGCATGACAATTTTCCTACGCGCCATCGCTATGCTGCTTCTCTGTAGTTGCCTAGTGCAAGGTGCATCGGCGCAAATAAAGATTATTGGCCCGGGATTTATTCCGGATGATAGCGGCATTAACCTAGATGATCCCAATTCGCAGAATCCAACGCCGGTTAAGCAGGCCCAGCCGAAGTTGCCGGCTTTTAAAGACTGCGAAGACTGTCCCTTAATGGTTTTGATTCCAGGTGGCACATTTGTGATGGGATCAACCACCTTCCTGGAAGAAAGCCCGCCGCACGCTGTAAATGTCCGCAGTTTCCTGCTCGGAAGTTTGGAGCTTACTCAAGGGCAGTGGAGGTCGATTATGGGGTCTAATCCCAGCTTCTTTTCCCAATGCGGTGACGATTGTCCAGTTGAAAAGGTCAGTTGGGATGACGCTCAACAGTACATTCGTAAATTGAATGAAAAGACCAAGCAAAAATACCGTTTGCCCTCCGAAGCAGAGTGGGAATATGCCGCGCGTGCAGGCTCTTACGGAGAGTATTTTTTCGGGGATGATACGGAATTTTTAGAGGATTATGGATGGTCAGACGGTAACAGCAAAGGCCGTACGCAGCCCGGAGGTCAAAAGCTACCCAATGCGTTTGGACTGTTCGACTTGTACGGTAACGTTTGGGAGTGGACAGAAGATTGTTACCACTTGAATTATCGTGGTGCGCCTACCGATGGCAGTGCTTGGACTAATTCTTGCAACGGAAATTACCGAGTATTGCGGGGCGGTGCTTGGAATAATCATTTTTACACTGCAATGCGATCAGCTAATCGATTTAAGTTAGCGCCTAGCTTTGAAGATGTTGGACTCAACGGATTCAGACTAGCGCGAAGCTTAACTCCAGAAGAAAGTGCTAAAGCTGAATCCATGCGTAAGTTGGATCCCTATATCGCGGGACAAATTTTAAAAGACTGTAACGATTGCCCTGAGGTTGTTTATTTGAAAGGCAAAGTTTTTGATATGGGTTCGACCTTTGCCCCTAATGAGGGGCCGGTACGCAATGTAAAAATAAAGGATTTCTTTATAGGCAAGATGGAGATAACGCAGGGGCAGTGGCGTTCCATTATGGGTAGTAATCCTAGTCGCTTTAACCAATACGGCGATCGCCTCCCGGTGGAGAGTGTCAGTTGGGACGACGCACAACTTTTTGCAAAGCGACTTAGCCAAAAAACAGGAAAAAATTATCGATTGCCGTCTGAGGCAGAATGGGAATTTGCAGCAAGAGCGGGTAGCACAAGGCGCTGGAGTTTTGGTGACCTAGAACTGTCTCTGGGCGAATTTGCTTGGTTTGGCTCAAATAGTAATGGTATGACCCAAGCAGTCGGACAGAAGAAGCCAAATGGGTTCGGTCTTTATGATATGTATGGAAACGTTGAGGAGTGGGTTACAGACTGCTATCACGACGGTTACCAAGATGCACCATCAAACGGCGCCCCATGGCTAAATGAGTGTAAGGGTGAGTATCGCGTTCGGCGAGGTGGTAGTTGGGCTTTTGATGCAAACCAGCTGCGTTCTTCATACCGTACTTTTGGAGCACCGGGCCTGACCCGAAATTATTTGGGTCTAAGGATTGTGCGTGATCCCTAATGACTTTAAGTAAATTTTCTAATTCAATCCATGTTAGACCGTTTACACAAAATTCAGTACACCCCCTACGACATGCACGGTAACGTATGGGAGTGGACACAGGACTGCTGGCATACTAACTACAGTGGAGCGCCAACTGATGGCAGTGCATGGACGACAGGTTGTAGTGACAACACCCGGGTGCTTCGTGGCGGCTCTTGGGGCAACTTCCCAGCGGGTTTGCGCTCGGCCTTCCGCATCAGGAACTTCCCAGGCCTCCGGGACGACAGCATCGGATTCCGTTTAGCCAGGACTCCTTAAATCTTGAATCTTGGCATCTTTACCTCTTTTGATTTTGAATTCCTGCACCCGCCCAATTGCAATGCTGCTGCTCTGTGCAGGCCTGGCACAGGGCGCATGGGCGCAAATAAAAATTACTGGCCCAGGCTTTTTGCCAGATGAGAGCGGTACGAATCTGGATAACCCACTGCCTACTCAGCAGCAGAAGCTAGCCACGGGCACCGTCATCAAGGACTGCGCCGAGTGCCCGGAGCTGGTGGTCGTGCCAGCCGGAGGCTTTACCATGGGCTCCAGTGCACAGGAGCAGGCCCTCGCCAACTCAGCAGGGGTATCGGCGGAGCTCACAGCACGGGAGAGCCCACAGCACTATGTGCGGGTGCCCAGCTTTGCGGCGGGGCGCTATGCGGTTACCAAGGGCGAGTTTGCTGCGTTTGTGCGCTCCAGCGGCTACCGCACCGAAGCCGAGCGGGGCGATGGCTGCTACATGTGGACTGGTAAGGAATGGAAGAAGGACGCTGCCTACAACTGGCGCAACGTGGGTTTTACTCAAGGGGATGACCACCCGGTGGTGTGCGTGAGTTGGAACGACGCGCAGGCGTATATTCAATGGATCAACCGAATCAGCGGTAAGAGCTACCGCCTGCCAAGTGAAGCAGAGCGGGAGTACGCAGCCCGGGGCGGCACACAGACCGCTTTTTGGTGGGGCGACAGCATCACAACGTCACAGGCCAATTACAACGGGAACCACAGCTACAACGGCAGCCCCAAGGGGCAATCCAGGCAAGCCACCGTACCGGTGAACGGCTTCAGTGCCAACCCGTTTGGCCTTTACAACGTACATGGGAATGTCTGGGAATGGGTCGAAGACTGCTGGCACGAGAACTACGCTGGCGCGCCCACAGATGGCAGCGCATGGACGACAGACTGTAGTGGTAAATATCGGGTGCTTCGTGGCGGTTCTTGGAACTACAACCCAGTCATTTTGCGCTCGGCCTTCCGCGACAGGGGCAACCCAGTTAACCGGTACGACAACCACGGATTTCGTTTATCCAGGACTCTTGAAGTCGCGAGGGAGGAAGATGTCACCCGTCGTGCCGGTCCCAGTGCGAACTACGGCACCAAGGTAGTGGCCACGATTCGGCCCCATATTTCCACCATCAAGGAATTGAGCGCAAACCTCACTGTGGAATACGATGTCTATACCGATGCCAGCGGCAGAATCGAGAGCGTCAAAATTCGCAAGCGCAGCGGAGACGCCTATTGGGACGATGAGGCGCTTAATGCTATTTTGAAAACCCGGCGACTGCCGTTCGACGACGACGGGCGTGTGCCATCGCCTATGACCATCAGCCTGCGACCTCGGGACTGATATTGGTCGCGCGCTTTTTTTAAAAGTATGCTGAATAAAAAAAGATTGCGAGGTATGAGTTGCTGCTATGCCCGCAACACTGAAAATTATGAATCAATCCACCATCGACACTGTAATTTCTCTGCTGTCTGGATGGCAGCATATTTTTGTAAGGTAAAGATCTTCGCAACTTTAAACAGGGATACAGTAATTACTGAACTTATAGTCGAATTAAAAATATTTATTTAAATAACAATAACAGGTGTTAAAGTTGTTTTTCATCATTTGCCGGAATACCGCGAAGCTTAGCATTCGCTCACTCGCAAGGTACCGTCGGGATGTTGATTTGATTTAGCGGCCGATTTAGCGGCTTGCCGCAAGGTAAGTATTTGCTTAAAATATAGGCAACTTCTTATTTAATTCTCAAATGAAAAAGCTACCAATATTCCCTAAATTGCCCTCGGGCTTATCTGAGGAGGAACTGCGCAAAGAAATTCGCCGCAGGATGGCAGTGGCCGAGCAATTAGGAATCATCGAAAGGCGCAAGAAATGACCTGTGGCGCAAAAACTCGCTCGGGCGCGCCCTGTAAAAAACCGCCGCTAACCGGAAAGACCCGGTGCCGTCTGCATGGTGGCATGTCGTTGTCAGGAAAAGATCACCCTAATTTTAAGCATGGGCACTTTACCAAGGAGAACCGCAGGAGAACGGTCGAGGGCAATGCCCAGGTGCGCTACTTGGAAGATTTAGCCATCCGCCTTGGACTGAGAGCACCAAAACATAAGTAGGGAATACCATCCACAAGCAATTTCGCGTTTGTCTCGAGGGAGTTGGTCTTTACCCCATGAATAGTAAGCTAACTCATACCGTGGCGATTTAACTGGCGGAATTAGCCCTTTGGGATTTCAATAGAAATACCAAGCATGGAACTGTCCTAGTCAACTTTAACATCTGTTTGGGTTATTATTAGTCATATTAATAATATTAATAATATTAATCAATTAACTATAACTTGTGTTAAAGTCGATTTGCCAACTCTGCCAAAGTTAAGGT
Organism: Comamonadaceae bacterium; assembly: GCA_947478935.1. Lineage (GTDB taxonomy): Bacteria > Pseudomonadota > Gammaproteobacteria > Burkholderiales > Burkholderiaceae_C > Allorhodoferax. Next base: position 4,541 of record CANJXV010000003.1, on the reverse strand, counting down.
TCCAATTTCCCCGCGCCATTCGTATCGATAGGGGACTGACCTCCATCCCCAGCCTGTAGGTTCTAGCTTTGAGTCGATTGCCTGGCTTCACCAAAATGAGCCACCCAGCCCCCACAAAATACTTTATGGAGCCCGAAGCGGTGGTCGCTGGACAAACTCACCCAAATCAGAATTGAACGCAGCAGGGTCTAGTTCGGACTCACGGATGCGAACAACATCAAGAATCGGTGTGCCAGCTGGTGGGGCTGGCAGAGATGGTCTCGAGTGGAAGTCTACAGAGCATAGACTTTGCCTTTTTTCAGGCAGTGCGAAGTCTATAGACTTTGGCTGGCTATCCTTTCCTTTACCCTTGCTGGTAAAAATCTGCGCCATAGTCCTAAGCTTCTTTATTGGTGGTTGCAGTTCGATGCCCAGATCACGCACATACGGTGCAGGGTCGCGCTCTATGTCGTCGCGGATTGTTGCCCATGCCTTACTCTCTAATGCCGGATCTGAGGCCGTTTTAAGCGATTGCAGCACAGCGTTAACCGCCGCTTGCTTTGACGCGCCTACGAGCTTTGCAGGGGCTTTCTCGAGGCCGTAGTGGGATGCCACGTCATCAAAGAATTTTTGCTGCATCGCCAATAGCTTTGGCTTGTAGCCCATCATCTTGCCGCCATTCATTTTCCCGTTAAGGAGCGGGAGAATCAGGATGTGGCAATGTGGTTGCGCTTCATCGCGGTGAATATCAGAACTGAGAATATTCTGCATTCCGCCGAAATAGTCAGCGATCCATTTTGTGCAGGCGGCGAAGTACTCCCGGTCATTTAATTGATGGTTTTTTGGCAAACTGACAATGACTTCAAGCCCTTTGACTGCATCTCTGCGTAGCTTAGTGACGCCAGCCACCGCCATTAGGTCTTTGGTAAGTTGCACCACTGCATCAGCGGAAACTGGCCCGTGCATGGTCTGATTGAGGTGTGACCGCTCCGGGTCGATTCGCTCATCCGAACCATACTTAGTCTGACCGGAGCGACGGTTATGTCGCGCCGCCTTGCCGATGATGCCTTCACCAGTGAGCTTTTTAATTCTCAGAAAAGCGGCCGCACTCATATATCGCCCCTGTCCAACAGTACGGCCATGCGCTTAATTTGCTCTCGCTCGGATTGCTCCGCTACCTTGGACGATGCTAATGCGCCCGGAGGCAACAGGGCTTCTACTTGCCCACGTAGCAGCCTGCGCAGAATGCGCGCTGGCATGGCCTCGGCTTCGACGGTGTAGGTCATATGCTGCGAACGCTTGTCACCATCTTTGCGCGGCTTGGTGGAAAGATCGTATTGCTGTACCTGCTCCTCATTGATGCCGATCCGAACGAAAGTAAGTTCAATCTCGGCCTTGAGGTGTTTACGCATCTCACGCTGTAACGCTACATCAATTAAAACGCCAGCCGGGTCGTAGTCACCCACATAGAACACCATTAAAGGGCGGGTGTCGCCGCTTTGGTTGTGTTGCTGGGCTGCCTCGTGGACGAACGACAGACTAGAAAACCCACCGCAGGGAAACAGTGATACCGCCAATTCTTTGCAATCATTCAGCAGCACGGATGCAATAGAGCGGGATTCGGCCCAGACTTCGCAGCGGTGTTCGGCATCCCTCCAAAGGTCAGCTCGGTATAGGCCGTTCATCTGGCGCAGAAAGTCACCAGCATCATCAAAGGTATTCACGAAATAGCCACGACGTGACATATCGGCAAACCAGCCATAGGGAATGCGTCCGGATCGGCGCAACGCTACGCAGCGGCTTTGAACATGTCGGTAGCCACGGTCTGACTTTTCCACCGGCTCCGCTAAACGCGGGTCTGTCATTCGGTAGAACACATGGCGCACTGACTGCGGATGATCCGCACGCAGTACTTCCACAATCTGGTCATCAAGCAGATTCATCCTGCCCTTGGTGCGCCGCTCACGTTTTATTACGTCAGAACGATAAATCAGCGCTCCGCTGCTCTGCTGGGCGTTAGTGGTGATCATCGTAGCCACCTACTATGCTGCGGCTTGCGCGGTCATCCACGCACGAACAATGCCCACATTCCAAGCAGTAACACGCTCGGATAGCTTTATTGGTTTGGGGAATGTGCCAGCCGCCACCTTGCGCCACAAAGTTGGCTCACTGAAAGGGAGTGGGGCAGTGCTATCCGGTCGTTTCGGACTTTGCACAAGCTGGGCTGCCCGGACGTATGCGCTGTTTGGTAGCGCGTCAAATATAGATGTAGGGATGGTTTTCTTTTGCGCCGTGTTGCTGGACGCGGTGTCGGTGGATTTGTTCACAATAAAGCCCTTAAAGGCTTGACCGCGTAAAGATTCCGTTCAGCGGCCAAGCGTTTCAAATGCAACGGTCTGCACCATTGCTACGCTTCGCCGCCGAGGCCCCTGCACTGATCTCATGCTTTCCACTGGTGAAAGCCCTTGCGTTGGCAAGTGATCTGATTTGTAGCGCGCCTTGGCTATTGAACTGGTGGACGATTTACGTCGAGATCTCGACAATGGGTGCTGTGCCCATTCTCCGCCTCAGTCAACGACTGGCCAGTTAGCTGTTTATAATCCCAGTATAAATCATATCGAATCACTGTGCATCAAATAATTTCTGGTCTCGTTTTATCTTGCCAGCACAATAAAGCCTGGCATCAAAAGTCTACACTTGGCTAGCTTGTAGCTTTGAACTGAATCACATCAGCTCCGACTCGCATCTTGTCCAAATAGTCCGCCCAACGCTGCATCATGGCCTTTCGCGCTGGGAGGTGCGCTGTGCGGTTATATGCCGTGCCGTTTGCATCCTTGACCACATGATGTAACTGGTGCTCAAGTAAGTCAACCCGTTCTTCCAGCACCTCGTCCATGATGGTGCGAGCCATAGCGCGGAACCCGTGGGCGCAGTGAATGTCCTTGTAACCCATCGCCTTTAGCGCATCGTTGACCGTGTTTTCACTCATTGGACGCCCGCTCCCTCTAAGGCTGGGAAACACGTATTGGCCATGCCCCGTCAAAGGCTGAACACTGCGCAAAATCTAAACAGCCTGGGTGGACAACGGCACAACGTGATCCACGTTCTTGCGCTTAAGGAGCTTCGCGCCCGAGATTCGCCACTCAGCAGCCTCAAAGTCAATCTCAGACCATTCGGCCTTACGAAGCTCACCGGGGCGCAACATAGCAAGCGAGGACAGCTTGAGGGCCGCTACCGTGTAAGGATGTCCTGAGTAGGTAAATATGCCTCGCATCAAGTCACCAGCAAGTTTGGGATCGGTAATTGCAGGTCGATTTTTATGCACCGGCTTTGCTAGGGCGCCCTTAAGGTCTTGGGTCACGTCGCGCTCCGCGCTACCAATTGCCACGGCATAGCGGAAAACCTGCCCACATATCTGTTTGACCCGGTGTACGCTGTCCAGTGCCCCTCTGCCCTCCATGTGCCGCAAAGCCGCCAACACGTCGCGCGGGCCGATAGTGGAAATGGGCATCTTGCCGATGTGAGGGAACACGTCTTTCTCTAACCAGGTGGTGACCTTAGCTTGAGTGTTGGTCATGCGGTCGTTGGCAGTCTTCTTCAGCCACTCCCTGGCAACGATCGCAAAGGTGTTGGCGTACGCTGCCAGCTTCACCGCCTTTTCTTCCTTCTTCGCTGTATTGGGGTCACCTCCATCCGCAAGTAGTTCACGGGCCGCGTCACGGCGCTTACGCGCCTTTGCCAAACCTACCTCGGGGTAAACGCCAAGAGCCAGTGTCTTGCGTTTTTTTTGGAATGTGTAGTCCATGCGCCAGTACCTTCCTGCCGCCTTCACTAGCAAGTACATGCCGTCACCATCGGTGTGCTTGTCGCCGGCCGCCTTGCCGCTGAACTTAACTTGCTTTACGAAAGTGTCTGTGAGTGCCATAAATCCTCCTATAACGGTATCTGGATTTAAGATATCTATCTGATACCGTCAAAAGTACCGTTGAAGTACCGTTATGGCATGTTACCCCTTGAGGCTTTGTGAGGCAACAAAAAACCAGCTTTACCTATGGAGAGGGCGGGTTAAGAGGGTTCAAGCGACTGTATCGTGGTGCCCGGGGCCGGAATCGAACCGGCACGCCTTGCGGCGGGGGATTTTGAGTCCCCTGCGTCTACCAATTTCACCACCCGGGCAGTGTGCAGCGAAGGCGCGGATTATGGCACAGGCGTTTTCGCTGTTTGACACTTGCGCATGTCTCGGCTGGTCCTTGTCTGTGATTGCGCGCCCCCACCGCATTGTTTGGGTTTCGGTTGGCCTAGCCAAATTTCGAAACTAAGCTAGGGTTTTGGACCCTAGAGCTTGAAACAGATCGACTTTTCTCAGTTGGCGCAGGTGTGCGGCGGGGATTCCCAGTCCCCTGCGGCTAACCCTTCCACACTGGCCGCACTGCGCTCGGTGGCCAATGCGTACTGAGTCTGCCAAGGGCAAGACCCGCACAGGGGCAGCGCGTTGGACGCTCCATCGACTACCGGCATTTGGTGGGCGCTTTGAAACGCAAGCCCGGTGCATTCGCCCGTTG
>CANJXV010000002.1 GCA_947478935.1 Comamonadaceae bacterium | reverse complement strand
GGCGCAAACCGGCCTGGTGCAGGCCGGCAGCGAGTTGCTCCACCATGGCTGCTAGTTGCGACCACGTTAGGGTCTGCCAGATTCCGTATTCCTTCTCACGCATAGCCGGCGCGTGGGGGCGCGCTTTGGCGTGCTGCATCAGCAATTGCACAAACGTTGTTTGCATCGAAAAAGCCCTTCTGGTCTGCGTCGCTGCCACTTTCAGAGGGTAGCGCATCAATCAGGATGGATACTAGAAGCCCATTTGACGTTTTGTTGTCGTTTGCACGACAATTGACCAAAATTCGACTAGGTGTTTTCCCTTCTCTTGCAGGTAGCTGACGAAAACCGCGGCACCAATCGCCCTGCCGGGCGGGGTGATGACCCAACAAGGAGCCCCACCATGCCCATTGAATCTGCCCTGCACGAGCGCCGCAGGCCTCTAACCGAGGGCGAATTAGTAGCCATTCCCTGGATGCGCCTGCTTACCCAAGACCAGCGCGAACGCGCCGCCACCGACCTGAAGGTTGCCGAAGCCGGTCCCGGCGAGGTGCTTTGCCGCACCGGCAGGCCAGTGACCTACTGGTTTGGCGTGATCGACGGCCTGCTCAAAATGAGCACCGATAACGCCCAGGGCCAAACCATCACCTACACCGGCATCCCGCCAGGCGGCTGGTTTGGCGAAGGCACGGCCTTAAAGCGCGAAGCCTACCGATACAACATCCAGGCCCTGCGCAACAGCCGCGTCGCAGGCCTGCATGTGGATACGTTCCACTGGCTACTGGACCATTCCATCGCCTTTAACCGCTTTGTGATGAACCAGCTCAATGAGCGACTGGCCCAATTTATCGCAGCCCGGGAAATTGACCGCATGAACAACCCCGATGTACGCGTGGCGCGCAGCCTGGCCGCGCTGTTCAACCCGGTGCTTTATCCGGGTGTCGGCCAGGTGCTGCGCATCACGCAGCAGGAACTGGCCTATCTGGTGGGCCTGTCGCGACAGCGCGTCAACGAGGCGCTCAACACCTTGCAAGACCAGGGATCTATTGCCGTGGAGTATGGCGGGCTGCGGGTGCTGGATCTGGCAGCGCTGCGCACCCCATCGCCCATGCGCTAAACGAGGGACGCAGGCCCAAAAGCCCGGGCTTGCCATTTCCATCAAGGCCATACACTGGCGGCCTCACTGTGATACCCGCGCCAAGGAGGCATGCATGCTACGTTTCGGAATCTTATCGACTGCAAAAATTGGCCGCGAACTAGTGGTTCCCGCCCTGCACGATGCGGAGAACTGCATGGTTAGTGCGGTAGCCAGCCGCGACCTGGGGCGCGCACAGGCTTATGCCGACCGCTTTGCAATTCCCTACGTCTTTGGCTCCTACCAGGCGATGCTCGACTCCGACGAAATTGATGCGGTCTACATCCCCCTGCCCACCTCGCAGCATGTGGAGTGGAGCATCAAAGCTGCCGACGCGGGCAAACACGTTTTGTGCGAGAAGCCGATTGCCTTGCACGCCGGGGCCATTGGCGAATTGATCGAGGCGCGCGAGCGCAATGGGGTGCTCATCTCAGAAGCTTTTATGGTGACCTATGCGCCGGTATGGCGCAAGGTGCGCGAGTTGCTCAATAGCGGCGCCATCGGCACGCTCAAGCATGTGCAGGGCTGCTTTAGCTACTTCAACCGCGACCCGGACAATATGCGCAATAAGCCTGACCTTGGTGGCGGCGGCTTGCCCGACATCGGCGTCTACCCCACCATCACCACCCGCTTTGTCACCAGCAAAGAAGCGCTGCGCGTGCAAGCGAGCACCGAGCGTGACCCGCAATTTGGCACCGATATTTATTCCTCTGTGCGTGCTGATTTCGGCAGCTTTGAGCTGAGCTTTTACATCGCCACCCAGCTGGCCGCGCGGCAGCTGATGGTGTTTCATGGCACCGAGGGGTTTATCGAAGTGAAGTCTCCATTCAATGCCGACCGATGGGGGCCAGAAGAAGTCGAACTCACCAACCAAAACCACGCGCAGAGCCAAATATTCCGCTTCCAGGACAGCCGCCAATACAAGTGCCAGGTCGAAGCATTTGCCCGCGCGGCTGGCGGAGCGATGGAGGAACACGTCACGCTGGAAAGCTCACTGCACAACCAGCAAGTCATAGACGCCATTTACCGCGCTAGCGAACACGAAGGATGGGAAACTGTATAGGGCGAAAACGAGGGCCGAAAAAGGCAGCTTCATAGAATGCCCGCTTAAGTCCCCTTTTGGAAAGCGTGCATGTCCCTCCCCCCGAAAACTCCTCTGCCTGCGGGCGGCATGCGTCGGGCTGCGCCGCCGCCGGCGCGCGCGCCGATACCGGCAGGCCAAAGTAATACCGCCGCCATAGGTCCCGACGGCAGCATGCGCCTAAACAAGCGCATGGCCGAGTTGGGCATGGCCTCGCGCCGCGAGGCCGATGCCTGGATTGAAAAAGGCTGGGTCAAGGTCAACGGCCAGATCGCCGAAATGGGCATGCAAGTGGCTACCGATGTGCGCATTGAAATCGACAAAGAGGCCAAAGGACAGCAGGCGAAACAAGTGACGGTATTGATCAACAAACCGCTGGGCATTGTCAGCGGGCAGGCCGAGGACGGGCACAGCCCGGCCATCACCCTGGTGGCGCCGCAAAACCGCTGGGCCGAGGATAACGCCCGCTTTTTCTTTCACCCCAGCCAATTGCGCAGCCTAGTGCCCGCCGGGCGCTTGGACATTGACTCCACGGGCCTCTTGGTATTGACACAGGACGGCCGCGTAGCACGCCAGTTGATCGGTGAGGACCACGTAATAGAAAAAGAATACCTGGTGCGCGTGGTTTATACGGGCGTGGAAAACACAGCTGCAGCTACGTCAGCTTCAGCCACCTATGCCTCAGTGCCCAAGCCCACGCAACTGAGCCGCATCGACGACGATGACCCGGTTAGCAACGATGTGCAAACGGTCTTCCCCGCTGCCAAGCTGCAATTGCTGCGCCACGGTCTAAGTCTCGACGGGCAGGCGCTCAAACACGCCAAAGTGGAGTGGCAAAACCCCGAGCAACTGCGCTTTGTGCTGCACGAAGGGAAAAAACGCCAAATCCGGCGCATGTGCGAGCAAGTAGGCCTGAAGGTGGTGGGTCTCAAGCGGGTGCGCATCGGTAAAGTCATGCTGGGCAATCTGCCAGTCGGACAGTGGCGCTATCTGGCGCCGCACGAACGCTTTTAAGACCGCAAGCTGCGGTGCGCGGCACACAGCGGCCTTGAAATTGACCCCCTCGCCCATAATTGCGGGTTGCCCGGATCCCGGGCATGGGCGCAACACGCGCGCAACCCGCAATTTTTGAGGCATTTTCACCCTATGAGCAAGCAAACCCTGTCCTTCCAGGCCGAAGTGGCCCAACTTCTGCACCTGGTGACCCATTCCCTGTATTCGAATAAAGAAATTTTTCTGCGCGAGCTGATCTCCAACGCGTCCGACGCCTGTGACAAACTGCGCTTTGAGGCGATTAACAACAGCAGCCTGATGGCCGGCGATACCGAGCTGCAAGTCAAGGTCACGCTGGACAAAGACGCCAAGACACTGACCATCACCGACAACGGCATCGGTATGTCGCAGCAAGAGGCCATCGACAACTTGGGCACGATTGCCAAGAGCGGCACCAAAGACTTTGTCAGCAAACTCAGCGGCGACCAAAAGGTTGACTCGCAGCTGATCGGTCAATTTGGCGTGGGCTTTTATTCCGGCTTCATCGTGGCCGACAAAATCACCGTCGAAACGCGACGCGCCGGATTGCCCGAGTCCGAGGGCGTGCGCTGGATCAGCGATGGCGGCGCCAGCGGTGGCGGTGCATTTGAAGTGGAAAGCATGAGCCGCGCTGCACGCGGGACCAGCGTCATCTTGCATCTGCGCGAAGACGCAATGGACTATGCGCAGACCTGGAAGGTCAAGGGCATCATCAACAAATATTCGGATCACATCAGCCTGCCCATCCTCATGGAAAAAGAGGAATGGAAAGACGGCGATTTGATCGACCCCAAGGACGAAAAAGCCGGACGCCAGCCCGGCGGCATGGTCAAGACCGGCGAATGGGAAACCGTCAACAAGGCCAACGCCATTTGGGCGCGCGCCAAAAAAGACATCAGCCAAGAACAGTACGACGATTTCTACAAGCAAATCAGCCACGACTTTGAAGCGCCGCTAGCCCACACCCACAACCGCGTCGAAGGCAGTACCGAATACACGCAGCTGCTTTACATTCCCGGTAAAGCGCCCATGGATTTGTACAACCGGGAAAAAACCGCCGGTATCAAGCTGTATGTGAAACGCGTGTTCATCATGGACGAGGCCGAAGCACTGATGCCAACCTACCTTCGCTTTGTTAAAGGCGTGGTGGACTCGGCGGACTTGCCACTCAACGTCAGCCGCGAGCTGTTGCAGGAAAGCCGCGACGTCAAAGCCATTCGCGAGGGTTGTACCAAACGCGTGCTGGGCATGCTCGAAGACCTGGCGAAAAACGACAAGCTTCCCGAGGCCAACGCCGAAGGCGTCACCGATGTGGTGAGTGAAGAAGACAAAGCCTTAGCCGGTAAATACACCCGCTTTTATAACGAGTTCGGCGCGGTGCTCAAAGAAGGGTTGGGCGAAGACTTTTCCAACAAAGATCGTCTCGCTAAATTGCTCCGCTTTGCCTCCACGCAAAGCGATGCGGTAAGCGTGTCCTTTGCCGATTACAAAGCGCGCATGAAGGAGGGCCAGGAGGCGATGTACTACATCACCGCCGACACTCTGGCCGCCGCAAAAAATAGCCCACAGCTGGAAGTGTTCAAGAAAAAAGGTATTGAAGTGCTGCTCATGACCGACCGTGTGGACGAGTGGGCACTGAACTATTTGAATGAATACGAGGGCACGCCGCTGCAAAGCGTGGCCAAAGGCGCGGTAGACCTGGGTAGCTTGCAGGACGAGGCAGAAAAGAAAGCCGCTGAAGAGACCGCCGAGACCTTCAAGCCCACGCTGGCCAAGCTCAAAGAAGCCCTAAAAGACAAGGCCGAAGACGTGCGCGTCACCACCCGTTTGGTGGACAGCCCGGCTTGTTTGGTGGTACAGGACGATGGCATGAGCACCCAACTGGCGCGCATGCTCAAGCAAGCTGGCCAAAAGGCGCCGGATGTCAAGCCGGTGTTGGAAGTCAATGCCGAGCATCCGCTGGTGAAAAAGCTGGACGGCTCGGTGCATTTCCACGATCTGGCGCACATTCTGTTTGACCAAGCGCTGCTTGCCGAAGGCGGCCTGCCGGAAGACCCGGCTGCGTACGTCAAACGCGTGAACGCGCTGCTGGTCTAGGGAACTCTACATAAGCCGTCATCGCGAGCTGCACAGCGACGCGACGATCCATGCTTGCGAGAAGTCATGGATTGCTACTGCCAGCGGCACTGCGAGAATGGCGGTTTTCAACCCTTTGCAATAACGCTATGAAAACACGTCTTCTCGCTTTCGCCGCCCTATTAACCGCCGCTTTCGGCTGCGCCGCAGACCCTGTGCTGGATGCCGCTGCCAAAGAGGCCGGTGCCCAGGTCACCCCCAGCGGCCTGGTCTATCGTTCACTCAAAGACGGCACCGGCGCCAGCCCCAAGGCCAGCGATACGGTCAGGGTCCATTACCGCGGCACCTTCCCCGATGGCCGTGAATTTGACAGCTCTTACAAGCGCAATGAACCGGCTGAGTTTCCGCTGGGCGCTGTGATTCCCTGCTGGACCGAAGGCGTGCAAAAAATCAAAGTCGGCGGCAAAGCCAAGCTCACCTGCCCGTCCAGCATCGCCTATGGCGCACGCGGTGCTGGCAACACCATCCCACCCAACGCCACGCTATTGTTCGAAGTAGAGCTGCTGGCTATCTCCGGCAAATAAGCATTGCGTTTATTGCGGCGCAGGCCACGCCCGATAATCGGGCATGACTGCTGCGCTGCTTGATTTCTCTACCCTGCCTCTGAATGAGGCCACGCTTGCCAACCTGGCGCAACTGGGCTACCACCAGATGACGCCCATCCAGGCCGCCAGCCTGCCCCCGGCCCTGGCGGGCAAAGACCTGATTGCCCAGGCACAAACCGGCAGCGGCAAGACGGCTGCTTTCGCGCTGGCCTTGTTGGCTGGCTTGAACCCGCGCTGGTTTGCAGTGCAAGCCATGGTGCTGTGCCCGACGCGCGAACTGGCCGACCAGGTCAGCGCCGAAATCCGCCGTTTGGCGCGCGCGCAAGACAACATCAAAGTGGTGACCCTGTGCGGTGGCGTGCCTTTACGCGGCCAACGTGCCAGCCTAGAAAACGGCGGGCACATCGTGGTCGGTACGCCCGGGCGCATCATGGACCACTTGGAACGCGAGAGCCTGGACTTAACGGGCCTCAAAACCCTGGTGCTCGATGAAGCCGATCGCATGCTGGACATGGGCTTTATGGACGACATCCGCACCGTGGTACGCCAAACGCCGCCCACTCGCCAAACCTTGCTTTTCTCGGCCACCTACCCCGAAGGCATTGCCAGCCTAGCCAAAGACTTTTTGCGCGAGCCGGTGCACATCGAAGTCAAAGCGCAAGCGGCGCAAGTGACCATTGAGCAGCGTTTTTACGAGATCACCCGACCACAAAAGTTTGAAGCGGTAGCCAAACTGCTGCTGCATTTTCGCCCCGTCAACACCCTGGCTTTTTGCAATACCAAGCAGCAATGCAAAGACCTGGTGGACTATTTGCAGCAGCAAGGCATTGACGCCCAAGCCTTGTACGGCGAACTGGAACAGCGCGAGCGCGACCAGGTGCTGGCGCAGTTTGCCAACCGCAGTTGCGCAGTGCTGGTGGCCACGGATGTGGCATCGCGCGGGCTGGACATTGACCAACTGGCCGCCGTTATCAATGTGGACATCACCCCCGACCCGCAAGTGCATGTGCACCGCGTAGGCCGTACCGGGCGCGCAGGGGCTGCGGGCCTGGCGCTCAGCCTAGCCACGCTCAACGACATGGGCCGCGTGGGCGCGATTGAGGTCTATCAAAAAATGTCCAGTACCTGGTATGGCTTGGACACGCTCACCCCCGCCAGCACGCAGCCCTTGCTCGCGCCCATGGTGACGCTACAAATTTTGGGTGGCCGAAAAGAAAAAATCCGCGCTGGCGACGTTCTGGGTGCGCTCACCAATGCGGAGAGCGGCTGGGCCTATACGCGGGAGCAAATCGGCAAAATCCAGGTTACTGAGTTTTGTACTTTTGTAGCCGTCGCCCGCGATATTGCCCAGGCCGCTTGCGCCAAGCTCAATGCGGGGCGGATCAAAGGCAAGAGCGTTAAGGTGCGGCTGGTGTAACTACCGATGCACTTGGTCAACTTTTCATCACCCAACATCGACTGACAAACACCATGCGCCAATCCACGCCGACTGCTCCCGCGCTGTACCGCGAATTTACCCAGCAAGCGCAGATTGACGCGCAGTACAACACCTCGCTGGCGCTGCCTGACCCGGCCGCGCCGGGGCGGCATTATGTGGAACGAGCGCAGCACGCACGCGCTACGCTGCGCTGCACCTTAGACATTCCCTTTGGCCCAACGCTGCATGAAACCTTGGATATTTTTCCGGCCGAGCAAGCGAACGCGCCGGTATTTGTATTCATCCACGGTGGCTACTGGCGAGCTTTGACGAGCAAAGAATTTAGCGGGGTGGCGCTGGGCTTGCAAGCGCGAGGCATCACCACGGTGGTGGTGAATTACGCCCTGTGCCCGCATGTGACGATAGACGAAATCACGCGCCAAGTGCGCGCTGCGGTGGCCTGGACGGTGTGCCACATTGCAGAGTACGGCGGTGACCCTGCGCGAATTTCAGTCGGTGGACATTCCGCGGGCGGCCACCTGACGGCCATGTGCCTACAAACCGAATGGGCACGCGACTACGGGTTGGCGCAGGACCCGATCAAAGCGGCTATCTGCATCAGCGGCATTTACGACATCACGCCGCTGCGCTTTAGCTATTTGCAGCCCATGATTCAGCTGGACGATGGCGTCATCCGCCGTAACTGCCCGGCCTTTATGGCGCGGCCTTGCAAGACGCCTCTTTGGATCACCTGGGGCGGAGCGGAGACAAACGAGTTTGAGCGGCAAGGGCAGCTTATGCACAGCGCTTGGGCGGCGCAAGGGAATAAGGCCGAGCTGAGCGCAATCGAGGGCGCTAACCATTTCACCGTCATCCATGGTTTTGAAAACGCGGACAGTGCTTTGTGTGGTTGGTTGGCGCAGCAACTTGGGGCATAAGAGCGGAAGAACCTCGATGCTTAGCGATAGGTAGCGTAGCCAAACTTGGGGTTTATGCCAGATAAGTTGGTCAGGTTTGAAGTTGCTTTTTACATATATTTTTCCCTGTGGGACTTTTGTATGCCCCCCCGCTTCCCCCCCGCCCCTTCACCCCCGCTGGGGTGCAGGGGAGCTTGAATACCCAATGTGGTTTTTTTGGGCCGGATGCGGGTGTTGGTGCGGTAGGTTGCGGGGCGGGTTTGTTGTCCCCTATTGGTGAACGTGGCAGTCGTAGTCAATGGATGGGGGCTTGGCGCGGCTGAAATTACGGATGAGGTCGCGGCAGCTACCGCGAGGGCGCGCGCAGCGCGCCCGCAAGCGTGTGCAAGGTGAGCGCAGCGAACGAGCACACGCTTTGTGCGGGCTTCCTAGGCCATTGGCCGTGCTGAGCAACGCAGCGGCGACCGGGTAAGGGCGGGCGCTTGTTTGAGCGTAGCGAGTTTGCGCCCGACCCCGGACGGCGCGAGTAGCGCAAGGTACCCCGCAGGGGCACGGCCTTTGGCTCGCCTTTTCTTTGGTTACTTTCTTTTGGCGAAGCAAAAGAAAGTAACTCGGCCTTCAAGGCCGAAACCTGGCGTCCGAAACACAATACATCCGATCGCCGCTTCACAACACACCTAAACATGTCCCTAGTTCCCCAACTTTCCTAAGGGAAAAACACTAAGCATTGGCCCATCCGCAAGTGGTAATCTCGCTGCCATGCAAGCTGCCCTGTCCACCCCACCCGATACACCCTACCGCGACCGCAAACGCTACGCCTGGCTCTTATCACTGTTCATCCCGACCACCGTGCTGGTCGGCCCGGCCTTGATGGTGCAAACGGGCGATGCACGCTTGCTTTGGGCGCCGGTCTTGTTTTTTTATTTCATCATTCCCTTGATCGATTACGTCATGGGTGAAGACCTGAGTAACCCGCCCGAATCAGCGGTCCCGGCGCTGGAAGCAGATATCTTTTACCGCTGGGTTACCTACCTTTTGGCACCGGTACTTTGGGCTGCATTTATTTTCAGCGCGTGGTTTGTCGCGACACACGATTTGCCGCTCCATGGCTGGCTGGCCATGGTTATGATTTGTGGTGCTGTAGGCGGTTTTTGTATCAATTTGGGCCACGAACTGGGCCACAAAAATACGGTGCTGGAAAAAGCGTTGGCCAAAATTGTGCTGGCGCCTTCCGCTTATGGGCATTTTTTCATAGAGCACAACAGAGGTCACCATCGCGATGCAGCCACACCGCTGGACCCGGCCTCGTCCCGCATGGGCGAGTCGATTTACAGCTTTGTGCTGCGCGAAATGCCGGGCGCCTGGATACGCGCTTGGGAGCTGGAAAGCACACGCCTGCGCCAGGCTGGTTTGCACGTGTTTTCATGGCACAACCATATCTTGCAACCGGCTTTACTCACCCTGCTTCTGTGGGCGGCTTTGATGGCCTGGCTGGGGCCGCAAATATTGTTATTTTTAATCCTGGCGTCGTTTTGGTCCAACTTCCAGTTGACCTCGGCCAACTATGTCGAACATTACGGCCTGCTGCGCCAGCAAACGCGAGGTGGACGCTACGAAACTTGCAAGCCACACCATTCCTGGAACAGCAACCATATTTTTTCGAACTGGATTTTGTTTCAGTTGCAACGTCACTCGGACCACCACGCGCACCCGCTGCGGCGCTACCAGTCGCTACGCCATTTTGAGGACTTGCCCACGCTGCCCAGCGGGTACTTTGGCATGTTTGTGGTGGCCTACATTCCACCCTTATGGTTTTGGATGATGGACAAGCGCCTCCTCGATCGTGTGGGGCGCGATACGACCAACATCAACCTGGACCCGGCGCGCCGCAAAGCGCTGGTGCAGCGTTACGGGCTTAGGGAAGCCGCAGGCGCGAGCGTCTGAATTACATATTGCGACGGTACTGCCCGCCCACTTCAAACAAGGCATTGGTGATCTGGCCGAGCGAGCAGACGCGCACTGCGTCCATCAGCACCTCAAACACATTGCCATTGTCGATAACGGCCTGCTGCAAACGCTTGAGCATGGCCGGCGCTTCGTGGGCATGCGCGGCGTGAAATACCTGTAAGCGCGCCAACTGACTTTCTTTTTCTTGCGGCGTGCTGCGCGCCAACTCAAGGGTTTCTAGCACTTGCTCGCCATGCGGATTGCGGAAGGTATTGACGCCGATGATGGGCAGCTCGCCGGTGTGCTTGAGCATTTCATAATGCATGGACTCGTCTTGAATCTTGCCGCGTTGGTAGCCGGTTTCCATCGCGCCCAGGACGCCGCCGCGCTCGGAGATTTTTTCAAACTCAGCCAGCACCGCTTCTTCCAGTAGTTCCGTCAATTCCTCGATGATGAAAGCGCCCTGCGAGGGATTTTCGTTTTTCGCCAGGCCCCACTCGCGGTTAATGATGAGCTGTATCGCCATCGCCCGGCGGACGCTGTCTTCGGTAGGGGTGGTGATGGCCTCGTCAAAGGCGTTGGTGTGCAGGCTGTTGCAGTTGTCGTAAATCGCGATCAGCGCTTGCAGCGTGGTGCGAATGTCGTTGAACTGGATTTCCTGCGCGTGCAGGCTGCGGCCACTGGTTTGGATGTGGTACTTGAGCTTTTGGCTACGCTCGTTGGCACCATATTTTTCTTTCATGGCCACCGCCCAAATGCGGCGTGCCACACGGCCCATGACGGTGTACTCGGGGTCCATGCCATTGCTGAAAAAGAAGGACAGGTTGGGCGCAAAATCGTCAATATGCATGCCGCGCGCCAGGTAGGCTTCTACAAAGGTAAAACCATTGGACAGGGTGAAGGCCAGTTGCGAAATCGGGTTGGCACCGGCCTCGGCAATGTGGTAACCGCTGATGGACACGCTATAAAAATTGCGCACCTTATGGTCCACAAAATACTGCGCCACATCGCCCATGACCTTGAGTGAAAACTCAGTGGAAAAAATGCAAGTGTTCTGACCCTGGTCTTCTTTCAGGATGTCGGCCTGCACCGTGCCGCGCACGTTTTGCTTGACCCATGCATGGATGTCGGCGCGCTCTTGGGCGTCCGGCTCGCGGCCTTTTTCAACACGGAATTTATCTAGGTTTTGGTCAATGGCCGTGTTCATGAACATGGCCAAGATGCTGGGCGCAGGGCCGTTGATGGTCATCGACACGCTGGTGCTGGGGCTGCACAAATCAAAACCGCTGTACAGCACTTTCATATCTTCCAGCGTGGCGATGCTGACGCCCGAGTTACCCACTTTGCCGTAGATGTCGGGCCGCAAATCCGGGTCGTTGCCGTACAGCGTGACCGAGTCAAACGCGGTGGACAATCGCTTGGCCGGCATGCCCTGACTGAGCAGCTTGAAACGCGTGTTGGTGCGAAAGGCATCGCCCTCACCGGCAAACATCCGGGTAGGGTCTTCGCCCTCCCGCTTGAAGGTGAAGGTGCCGGCGGTGTAAGGATAATGGCCGGGCACGTTGTCGAGCATCAGCCATTGCAAGACTTCGCCATGGTCTTGGTACTTGGGCAGCGCCACTTTGGGAATCACCGTGCCGCTGAGCGAGGTAGTGGTCAGGGCGGTGCGCAATTCTTTGTCGCGCACTTTGATGACCAGTTCGCTGCCCGCGTAGTCTTGTTGCATTTGCGGCCACTGGGCCAGCAGTGCACGTGCATCGGCGTGTTGCTGTACCCCACGCTCATCGGCCAAGGCCAGCGCGGCTTCGGCGGCGCGTGCTTTGGCCGGGCGGTCTACTTGCAGCATGACCGCGGCGGCGCGCAGTTGCTGGATTTCACGCGCCAGTGCAGCCTGTGCGCGGGCGCGCTTTTTGTAGCCGCGCACGGTGTCGCTGATCTCGGAAAGATAGCGGGTACGCGCTGGGGGTAGCACCGGGGTTTGGTTGGTGCTAAAGCGCACGTTCACACGCGGAAGCACGCCTTGCACCGGCGTTTGCAAACCCAGAGTCTGCAAACGCAGCAACATTGCCTGGTAAAGCGCGGTCACGCCATCATCGTTAAAGCGCGCAGCCATAGTGCCAAACACCGGCATGGCCTCGAAAGGCTGGCCCCAGGCTTCGCGGTTGCGTTGCACTTGCTTGGACACATCGCGCAGCGCGTCGCCTGCGCCTTTGCGGTCGAATTTATTAATAGCAACAAACTCAGCAAAGTCCAGCATATCGATTTTTTCCAGCTGGCTGGCTGCGCCGAACTCCGGCGTCATCACGTACAAGGGCACATCGACCAAAGGCACGATGGCGGCGTCGCCCTGACCTATGCCCGAAGTCTCCACCACCACCAGGTCAAAGCCGGCGGCCTTACAAGCGGCAATCGCATCAGGCAAGGCCTGGCTGATTTCCGAGCCAAATTCACGCGTGGCCAGCGAACGCATGAATACGCGCGGCGCATTCTCACCGGCAGCCCAAGGCGAAATCGCGTTCATTCGGATGCGGTCGCCCAGCAAGGCGCCGCCACTCTTGCGGCGCGAGGGGTCTATAGAGATAACCGCAATGCGCAAGCTGTCACCCAAATCTAGGCGGAAGCGGCGAATCAGTTCGTCGGTAAGTGATGATTTACCGGCGCCGCCGGTGCCAGTGATGCCGACCGTGGGCACTTTGGAAGCCGCCGCCTGCGTGCGCAGGGCTTGCAGCAGGTCGGGCGCCACTTTGCCGGCTTCGACAGCCGTCATCAGCTGCGCCAACGCGCGCCAGGCGGCATCGCTGTGGCCTTGGATCGCTGCTAATTCTTTGGGCGCAAAGCTGCTCAGCTCGCGATCGCAGCGCATCACCATTTCGCCAATCATGCCGGCCAGGCCCATTTTTTGTCCGTCTTCCGGGCTGTAAATACGGCTCACGCCATAGCTTTGCAGTTCGCGGATTTCGGCAGGAACAATCACGCCGCCGCCGCCGCCAAACACCTGGATATGCGCGCCGCCCCGGCTTTTAAGCAAATCCACCATGTACTTGAAGTACTCCACATGCCCGCCTTGGTAGGAGCTAATCGCGATGCCCTGCACGTCTTCCTGCAAGGCGGCGGTGACCACTTCTTCGACGCTGCGGTTGTGGCCCAGGTGGATGACTTCGGTGCCCATGCCTTGCAGAATGCGGCGCATGATGTTGATAGCGGCGTCATGCCCGTCAAAGAGGCTAGCGGCGGTGACAAAACGCACTTTGTGCGTGGGCCGGTAGTTGGCAAGCGCCTTGAATTCTGCGGATAAATCGGTCATGGTGAAACAGCCTTGGTGCGAATACGAAAGGGTGGGCCGGTGGCGGCGTTGACGTTTACGTAAACGTCAACTGTAAACCATTCCCGGCGCTTGGCGATAATGCGCCCAAACTTTCCTCTGTTTATGACATTTCTGGCGCTCGATATCGGCAACACCCGCCTCAAGTGGGCCCAGTACCGCACAGCGCACCCCGGCGCAGCCCTGCTAGCCCAGGGCGCAGAGTTTTTAGAAAACATCGATAAGCTGGCAGACGGCGCCTGGAGCCACCTTCCTGCCCCCAAACATGTGCTCGGCAGCGTAGTGGCAGGGGACGCCGTCAAACGCCGCGTAGAACTGCAAATGGAACTGTGGGACGTCATGCCGCAATGGGTGGTCGCCAGCGACGCCGAAGCCGGCGTCACCAATGGCTACGACCATCCCACCCGACTAGGCGCCGACCGATGGGTCGCCATCATTGGCGCCTACCACCGCATGCGGGCCCAGGGCGCGCCCCGGCCTATGGTGGTGGTCATGGTGGGCACCGCAGTCACCGTCGAGGCGGTATCGGCCGACGGGCGCTTTTTAGGCGGCATGATTATTCCGGGCCACGGCATCATGCTGCGCGCCCTGGAGTCCGGCACCGCCGGTTTGCATGTACCCACTGGCGAGGTGCGCCCCTTCCCCACCAATACCAGCGATGCCCTGACCAGCGGCGGCACTTATGCGATTGCCGGCGCTGTGGAATGCATGGTGCAGCAGGTGCGCAGCCACTGCGGCGGCGAGCCCCTGTGCATCATGACCGGGGGCGCCGGCTGGAAAATGGCCCCGTCCATGACCCGCCCCTTCGAGCTGGTGGACAACCTGATTTTTGATGGCCTGCTGCACATGGCAGCGCTGCGCTTCGGGCCGGGTTCGCCTTAAGCCGCCAGCCAAGCCTGCGCCAGCCGCACCCAGTAAGTAGCGCCAAGCGGCAACAAAGCATCGTTGAAATCGTAGCTGGGGTTGTGCAGCATGCAGGGGCCTGCACCGTGGCCGAATTCGCGGTGGGCGCCGTCGCCGTTGGCGATAAAGGCGTAGCAACCGGGCTTGGCCATCAACATATAGGAGAAATCTTCCGCGCCCATGGTCGGCTCCTGGGTCTGCACCCGGTCTGCGCCCACGATAGAAGCCATCACTTTGCGCGCAAAAAGGGCCTCGGGCTCGGTGTTGATGGTGGGCGGGTAATTGCGCGAAAACTCAAAGCTGCAATCGGTGCCGAAAGCGGCTGCGGTGTACTGGGCGATCTCGCGCATGCGGGCTTCAATTTTGTCCAGCACCTCCACGGTAAAGGTGCGCACCGTGCCCTCTAAGGTACAGCTATCAGGAATGACGTTGGTGGCCTCTCCGGCATTGATCATGGTGACAGAAATCACACCTGCTTCAATCGGTTTGATATTGCGGCTAATGATGGTCTGAAAGGCCTGCACTATTTGGCAGGCCACCGGCACCGGGTCGATGGTGTTGTGCGGAATCGCCGCATGCCCGCCTTTGCCACGCACCACAATTTTGAATTCATTGCTCGATGCCATCACCGGGCCTGGGCTGGCCGCAAACTGGCCCACGTCACCGCCCGGCCAGTTGTGCAAACCAAACACCGCGTCCACCGGAAATTTTTCAAACAATCCGTCGGCAATCATCTCGCGCGCACCGCCGCCGCCTTCTTCGGCGGGTTGGAAGATGACAACTACCGTGCCGTCAAAGTCGCGGTGTTTGGCCAGGTGCTGGGCCGCCGCCAGCAGCATGGCGGTGTGGCCGTCGTGGCCGCAGGCGTGCATGCGGCCCGGATGGCGACTGGCGTGCGCAAAGGTATTGAATTCCTGCATCGGTAGCGCGTCCATGTCCGCACGCAAGCCGATCGCGCGCTTGGATGTACCTGCCTGGATGATGCCGACCACGCCGGTGGTACCCATGCCCCGGTGAATCGGAATGCCCCAGGCACTGAGCTGGGCGGCCACCACATCGGCGGTGCGCTCTTCCTGGAAACACAGTTCGGGGTGGGCATGCAAATCGCGCCGCACAGCAGCCATGGCCGTGGCGTTTTCCACAATTGCGTCGATCAATTCCATAGTGGGCTTTCGTTTCTCAGTTATACAAAGATCTGAACGATTCAGAAAATGGAGGCACGCGGGGGCAGATAGCGGCACAATAGCTTTCTCGTCCAGCCCTTGTGCGGCCACGCCCGCGCCTTCTAACTATGCCAGAAGCAAGCACCGTGGCGCACAGCGCCAGCCTCCACTCGCAACCCAGCCTCAGCAGCCACCAGGTTGTGGGCGCCTGCCCGCATGACTGCCCGGACACCTGCTCCCTGATTACCACCGTGGAAAACGGCATCGCCATCAAGGTGCAGGGTAACCCAAACCACCCGCAAACCGACGGCGTGCTGTGCAACAAAGTAGCGCGTTATACCGAGCGGACGTACCACCCGGAACGCCTGATGCAACCACTCAAGCGCAGCGGGCCCAAGGGCTCGGGCCAGTACACGCCAGTGAGCTGGGACGCGGCGCTGGACGACATTGCCGCGCGCCTGCAAACTATCGTGCAAGACCCCAAGCGCGGCCCGCAGGCGGTACTGCCCTATAGCTACGCCGGCACCATGGGCTGGGTGCAAAGGGGCGCCATGTCCTCGCGCTTTTTCAACCGTATGGGCGCCTCCTTGTTGGACTACACGATTTGCTCTTCCGCAGGGGCTGCGGGTTTGGACTACACCTTGGGGGTGCGCAAAGGCATGTTGATTGAAAACTTCGCCCATGCACATTTGATTGTGATTTGGGGCAGCAACCCGATTACCAGCAATGTGCATTTCTGGCGCTATGCCCAAGAGGCCAAGCGCGCTGGGGCCAAACTCATTTGCATCGACCCGCGCAGCACCGAGACGGCAGAAAAATGCCACGAACATATTGCGCTACAGCCCGGCACCGACGCGGCCTTGGCCTTGGCCATGATGCATGAGCTGATTACCCACGATTGGCTAGACCACGATTACATCGACAACTACACCCTAGGCTGGGAGCAATTGCGCGAACGCGCGCTGCAATGGAGCCCTTCGCGCGCCGCCGAAGTCTGCGGCGTGCCGCAAGCACAAATTGAATCACTGGCGCGCGACTACGGCCAGGCCATGCTGCGCGGCGAGGGTGCGGCCATCCGCCTGAACTATGGCGTGCAGCGCGCGCGCGGCGGCGCCAACGCGGTGCGCTTGGTGACCTGCTTGCCCGCGCTGATAGGCGCCTGGCGCCAACCGGCGGGCGGCATGCTACTTTCTAACTCGGGCACGCACGGCTTTGACGACAGCGCGCTGGTGCGCCCCGACTTGCGCCCCGCCGGGCCCTGCCGCACCATCAACATGAGCACCATTGGCGACGATTTGCTGCGCGCAGCCAGTGCCGAGTTTGGCCCGGCTATTGATGCCTTGTTTGTGTTCAACAGCAACCCGGTAGCAATCGCACCCGAATCGGGCAAAGTGGTGAAAGGCTTCGCGCGCGAAGATTTGTTTACCGTGGTCTTGGAGCATTTTCAAACCGACACCGCTGACTATGCAGACTACATCCTGCCGGCCACCACGCAGCTGGAGCACTGGGACGTGCACACCACCTACGGCCATACCGACGTGCTGCTCAACCGCCCAGCCATCGCGCCCATAGGACAAGCCCGCTCCAACGCGGAAATTTTTCGCAATTTGGCGCAGCGTTTGGGCTATAGCGAACCGTGCTTTGCCGACCAAGATGAAGCCCTGTGCCGCACCGCTTTCGATGCGCGCATCAGCTTTGATACTTTGTTGCAAGACGGCTTTGTCAGCCTTGCTTTGCCGCAAGCACCGTTTGCCCAAGGCGGCTTTCCCACACCATCGGGACGCTGCGAATTTTTCAGCGCCCGCTTGGCCGCGATGGGCCTAGACGGCCTACCCGACTACCTGCCTAATTACGAGGCGGCCGGTGCCAATACGGCCTATCCGTTGGCCATGATTTCACCCCCGGCGCGCAACTTCATGAACTCCACCTTTGTGAACGTGAAAAGCCTGCGCGGCATTGAAGGCGAACCGAAAATTGAAATCCATGCGCAAGACGCGGTGGCGCGCTCCATTGCCGATGGCGACGTAGTGCGCGTGTTCAATGACCGCGGCCAGTACCACTGCAAGGCCGAGATCAGCACGCGCGCCCGCCCCGGTGTGGTCAACGGTCTGGGCGTGTGGTGGCGCAAGCTGGGGCCTATGGGCACCAATGTGAATGAACTGACCAACCAGCGCCTCACGGACCTGGGCCGTGGGCCCACGTTTTATGACTGTTCGGTACAAGTGGAGAGGTCCGCGGCCTAGCCTCTGCGAACACCTTGAGCCGCGCAAAGTGTGCGCAAAAGCCTTGGATCGTTTTTGCTGGAAAGCGAATTTTGAAGCTTCAAGCCTTTAAATCTATCAAGTCCTGTTCCACCATCCAGAGCCGGTCCTGGCCCCAGTAACCGGGCCGGTCGTTAACGCGAAAACTGGGCACGCCCCACAAGTCCATGTCTAACAGCTCAAGCCGGTTGCTTGCAGCCACGGCGCGCCAACTGTCATCGCTCAAGGCCTTGTCCACAAAAACTTTGTCTAAACCGGCGCGGGCTGCAATGGCATACAACCCGCTGTCGGTACCTGCATCTATTCCATCGGCCCACACGCCTTGCAAAAACGACTGCGCTAATTGCAGCCCCGAACCGACCTTCATAGCCTGGTGCAAAACCGCATAGCCGCGCTCCACCGGCTTACCCACCGGGTCCACCAAAAAGCCGTAGCGCATGCCCACGCGCTGCGCTTCACGCGCCACGTCCGCGACGATGTACGTGGATTTCTCACGCGGCACGGCCAGCCCGCGCATCACCATGGGCAACACAAACCTAATCTGCAACTGCACGCCGTAATGCTCGGCCAACTGGCGCACACGCGGCAAGGAGATATAGGTGTAGGGGCTGCGGAACGAACAAAAATAATGCAGTTGCGCTTTGGGCTTGCTTACGGCGTGCACCGCAGGCGCGCCATTTAAGGCGATGTCACGCACGGGCACTAGCAGCGGGCTAGCAGGCTCGCGGCACAGGCCTTCGTCGCGCAGTCGCTGCTCTAGGTAATGCAATCGGTCTATGCCCCAATACCACTCGCCGCCATAAAAAAAAGTGGCGCCTAGGTAGTGGCCTAATCGTTTGCACAGCGCGGTACCTGTGGCTTTGGCGGCTTGCGCATCAGCCTGGACGTTGCCCTGCACTTGGCTTTTTGGGTGCGCTTGCCCACTCCACAAAGCTTGGCTAATGGCAGCTGCATCCACTACAAAGCGACCGGCCTGCAAGCTGGCGGCTAGCGCTGTCTCCGCAGCGGCCACGGCAGCAACATCGGGCTGCGATGTCGGCGCCTCCAATCCGTTGGCACTTGCCAACAGAGACGCATCGCGCAAAGACCAGTGCCCCAAGCGCTCCCGATCAGGGGCGGCCGAATCTTCAGCGGGGCTAACCAAGTGAGGCAGCAAGTCCACGTCATAGCGGTGGCCCAAGCGCTCCAGCAATTGCACGCACAAGTGGCTGTATGGGTCAGCGGTCTGGTGGAAGTAATGCACTTGCGCCGATGCGCCCTTCATGCGGCGCACCAGGCTGGCACGCGCCCGTTGCAATTGGCGCATGCCAGGGTGGGTCAGCACACGGGCCACGTGTTTGATAACTGTATTTTTGAGGGCAGACATGGGATTTTTTGACGACTAAAACGGAGTTTGGGCGCAGGCAGTGCGCAGCGCTGCGTTCTGCCCCAGCATACAGAACTGTAGGGTTAAAAGTCTGCGCCAAAGACTGGTGTTAACCCGCAATCTGTCACCCAAAGCGCAGACCGCGAGACTTATAAACACCCGCAACGGCTTTGCCAAAATGCACGCTGCTGCGCAGATTGAGGGGCTCAACTACACCATGTACCAGGCCTCGCACAGGCTCTGGCTGCAAACTTTGCACAGAAGCTCGATTCAAAACAACCGCCTAGCCTAGGCCGCTCCTCTTACCCGTTCAAGGATTAGTTTTCTCCTCACCCAGCAGCTTATGCAAAACGACCCCACCAAGCGCACCGGCTAACTGCGCCAGCACAAAGCCCGGCGCATCTTGCGGTGCAATCCCGGCAAAGCTGTCGCTCATCATGCGCCCGAACACGGCGGCCGGATTGGCAAACGAGGTGCTGGCGGTAAACCAGTAAGCGGCGCCGATATAGCAAGCCACCAGAGCCGGCGTTTTGCCCACGGGCGCACGCAGGATCACCAGGAGCAGCCCGGCGGTGGCCACCGCCTCGGCCAGCCACTGCGCAGGGCCGGTGCGCACTTTGGCGGACCATTGCAATATCGGCAGTTCAAACATGGCATGCGCCAGCCAGGCCCCCATTGCAGCGCCGATCAACTGGGCCAGCACATAACCCACTAAGCGCTGGCGCGGTAGCGCTTGGCGCCAAACCATGACCAGGGAAACCGCCGGGTTGAAGTGTGCGCCACTGACCGGGCCCAAGGTCTCAATCAACACCCACAAGGCAAACACGGTAGCAAAGGTGTTGGCCAGCAAAGCCACTGCCACATTGCCGCCCGCCAAGCGTTCGGCCATGATGCCCGAGCCGATGACGGCGCACAGCAGCGCGCAAGTGCCCAGGCACTCAGCCAGGTAGTGGGCGAATCGCTTCATGGCTGCGCCAGGCGCCGCGCCTCGTTTTGAATCGATAGCTTGCCCAGGCTGGCTAAAGGCAGATTGGTAAACAACTCCAAGCGGCGGCGTATTTGGTACAGCGTCTGGGTGAATGCGGCACGCTTGTCATCGTCGCTGCCATCGCCTGCTGACGGGTCAGCGTAGCCCCAATGCGCTGTCGCGGGTTGGCCCGGCCAATAAGGGCAGACTTCCCCGGCGGCGTTGTCACACACGGTAATCACCAAGTCCATATGCGGCGCATCGGAGGCTGCAAAAACATCCCAGCTTTTGCTGTGCAGGCCCTCGGTGGCAATACCGGCTTTACGCAAAGTCTCCAGGGCCAGCGGATGGGGCTGCTGTTGCGCGCGCGGACTGCTGCCGGCCGAATAAGCCACAAAGCGGCCCTGGCCCAGGTGGTTGAGCAAGGCCTCGGCCAGGATGCTGCGCGCCGAGTTGTGGGTACATACAAAGAGAACGTTCAGGGCTTTGGTGTCGGACATAGCTAGGGGCGTTTAGGGGGTTGAACAAAGGGCAGGGGCGCGAGTGGAATCAACTTCGCAGACGTCGCCTTGGCAACAGTTGTCGCTCAGATAGGACAGCACTTGTTGCATGCGGTCAAAGCGGGCCCGGTAAATCAGGTTGCGCCCGGCGCGCTCTTGCGACACCAGGTCGGCATGCATTAACTCTTTAAGGTGAAAAGACAAGGTGTTGCCTGCCACATCCAGGTGCGTGGACAGCTCGCCCGGCGTTAAACCGGCGGGGCCCGCTTGGACCAACGCACGAAAAATATCCAGGCGCGAGGCCTGGGCTAAAGCGGCTAATGCGCGGACTACATCATCTGATTCCATATTTCTATGATAGTTGAAATATATGACTTTACCGTGACAGCTTTCAACGCACACGCCGCTGTGCACTGGGCCCAGGCCATGACACGCGGCCCCAGTGCAGCTATATTGCAAGCGGCTGCGCGCGCCGCCCTACTTTTTGCTCGGAACCTTATGTCCTACGCCCATATCCTGCTCAACCAGCAATCACCGATTGCCACCCTGACGCTCAACCGCCCCGATAAGCGCAATGCCTTGTCTGCCGACATGATGCGCGAGATCACGCATGCGCTGCGCGCTGTGGGCGAAAGCGATGCGCGCGGCCTCATCTTGGCGGCCCATGGCCCGGTTTTTTCGGCAGGCCATAGCTTTGCCGACATGGCGGGGCAGGACCTAGACCATTTACGCGCCTTGTTCGATTTGTGCACCACCATGATGAACACGGTGCAAGCGCTGGCGCAGCCGGTGATCGCCAAAGTGCATGCGTTGGCTACCGCAGCGGGCTGCCAGCTGGTGGCCACTTGCGACCTGGCGCTGGCGGCAGATACTGCCGGTTTTGCAATTCCCGGCGGTAAGGCCAGCTTGTTTTGCCACACGCCGCTGGTGGCCGTTGCGCGCAATATCGGGCGCAAGCGGGCGATGGAAATGGCACTCACCGGCGACACCATCGACGCCGCCACCGCCGCCGACTGGGGCTTAATCAACCGCGCGGTGCCAGCCGCGCAATTGGACGCCGCAACGCTGGATTTAATCAGCCGCGCCAGCCGGGGCTGCGCCGTCTCCAAAGCCATGGGTAAGCAAGGCTACTACCAGCAAATCGACCTACCCCAGCCAGAGGCTTACGCCGTGTCTGGCGAACGCATGTCCCAGGGGGCCGCTCGCGAAGCGGCGCAAGAGAGCTTTAGCGCGTTTTTAAACAAGCGCAAGGCTTAAGCCACGACGCCTTCAGCCGGTACATAGGCGTAGCCCAGGGTTTGGGCTACGGCTTCATAAGTGACCTGGCCCAGCGCCACGTTCAGACCCTGGCGCAGGTGGGCGTCGTCACGCAGCGCCTGTTTCCAGCCTTTGTTGGCAATCGCCAGTGCAGGGCCTATGGTGGCATTGTTCAATGCAAAGGTGGAAGTACGCGCAACCGCGCCGGGCATATTGGCCACACAGTAATGCACCACGCCATCGACCACATAGGTAGGTTCGGCATGCGTGGTGGCATGCGAGGTTTCAAAACAGCCGCCCTGGTCGATGGCCACATCGACCACCACGGCGCCTTTTTTCATGGCCGCGACCATGGCGCGCGTCACCAGCTTGGGCGCGGACGCACCGGCAATGAGCACGCCGCCGATGACCAGTTCAGCATCGAGCACCGCGTCTTCCAGGTTTTGCGCGCTGCTGTACAAGGTGTGGATGCGGTTGCCAAACACCAGGTCGAGCTGGCGCAGGCGATCGACATTGCGGTCGATCACGGTGACGCGGGCGCCCATGCCCACCGCCATTTGCAGCGCATGCGTACCCACCACGCCCGCGCCCAAAATCACCACGTGCGCCGAAGGTACGCCGGGCACGCCCCCCAGTAACACGCCCATACCGCCCTTAGACTTTTCCAGGTGCGCCGCACCCGCTTGCACCGCCATGCGCCCGGCCACTTCGCTCATAGGCGCCAGCAGCGGCAGGCCCCCGTTGGCGCCAGTAATCGTTTCGTAGGCAATACACACCGCGCCTGACTTGACGAGCGCCGCTGTTTGCGCCGGGTCCGGCGCCAGATGCAGGTAGGTATACAAAATTTGGCCAGGCCGCAGCATGGCGCATTCCTGCGCTTGCGGCTCTTTGACCTTGACGACCATGTCCGCCTGCGCGAACACGCTTGCAGCATCAAGGGCCATCTGGGCACCGGCCGCCTGGTACTGTGCATCGGTCAAACCGATGGCCGCACCCGCGCCAGTTTGCACCAGCACGCTATGCCCGTTGGCGCACAAATCGCGCACGCTGGACGGCGTAAGACCGACGCGGTATTCATGGTTTTTGATCTCTTGGGGTAGTCCGATAAGCATGTGCTTTCTCCCCTAAATTGAAGTGGAGACGAGTGTGCTTCAGGCAGTTCTTAATTAACAGTTTTATGAAAATTAAGCTATATTCATTAGCTATGCTAATAATTAAAAACCATGCAAATTTTTGACCCGCACGCTCTGGAATGTCTGGCCGCTATCGTGGAAGAAGGCAGTTTTGAGCGCGCTGCGCAGCGCCTGTCGATTACCCAATCGGCGGTATCGCAACGCCTGCGCACCCTGGAAGTGCAGGCCGGTGCGGTGCTGATCGTGCGCACGCGACCACTCAAGGCCACCCCCGCTGGTCGCTATTTACTCAAGCACGCACTACAACTGCGCCTCTTGCGCGCCGATCTGGGCCGCGACCTGCAAGCCCTGGCGCCGCGTGAAGCGCAAAGCACGCAAGGGCAAGAGCGCATTGCCATTGCCATTAACGCCGATAGCATCGCCACCTGGGTTTTGCCAGCCTTGCAAACACTGGTGCAAGACGGCATGGCGCTAGAAATCATTACCGATGACCAAGACTTCACCCACGAATGGCTTCGCGAAGGCCAGGTGCAAGCCTGTGTCACGGCGCTGGCCAAACCGCTGCGCGGCTGCCAGGTAATGCAACTAGGGGTGATGGACTATGTAGCAGTGGCCAGCCCCGACTACGCGGACGCGCATTGCCCCAAAGGATTAAACGCCCATGCCTTGGCAGACATGCGCTTTCTGGCCTTTAACCGTAAAGACGATTTGCAAACCCGCTTTGTGCGCAAAGCCTGCGGCCTGAAAAACCCCGGCTTGCAACAAAATTTTTTGCCCAGCGCCCAAGGCCGGGTACGTGCTGCGCTGCAAGGCTGGGGAGCGACTGTGGTGCCGCTGCTGCAAGTGAAAGCGCTGCTAAAAAGCGGCGAGTTGCGCGACTTAGCGCCCAAGGTGCGATTACCGGTAGCCTTGTACTGGCACTGCTGGAAACTCGAATCTGCCCTGCTGCACGCCTTGACCGCTGCAGTGCGCAGTGGCGCGGCCAAAGCACTCAAAGCTCAGGTCGCCTGAGCCACCCAGTCCAGCAACTTGAGCCGCTGCACTTTGCCCGAGGGGCCGCGCGGTAGGTCTTGTACAAAATGAAATACCTTGGGTGTTTTGTAGCGCCCCAGATGCTCATGGCAAAACGCGCGCAAAGAGGCTTCATCGCTAGCGCAGCCCTCGCGCAGCACGATACAGACCATGATCTCTTGCCCGTAATGTGCATCGGGCATGCCAGTAGCCGCGGCGTCGAGCACGCTGCAGTGGCGCAGCAGCACTTCGTCGATCTCGCGCGGCGCGATGTTCTCACCGCCTTTGATGATCAGCTCTTTGATGCGCCCGGTGATAAAGAAAAAACCATCGGTATCGCGGTGGCCCAGGTCACCGGTGCGCAGCCAACCATCGGGCGTGAAACTGGCGTTTGTGGCTGCGGGATTTTTGTAATAGCCCTGCATCACTTGCGGGCCACGGATGGCAATTTCGCCAGTCGTCCCATCGGACACTAAACGCAGTTCGGCATCGATCACGCAGGCCTCGCAGCCCGAAGCTTTCCCCACCGAGCCGAGCTTGCGCAGCGTGGGCTCATACGGATTGGAAAACGAAGGCGCTACCGTTTCAGTCAGGCCCATGGTCTCGATCACACCGATACCAAAGCGCAGTTCAAAGGCCTGCAAATG
Organism: Comamonadaceae bacterium; assembly: GCA_947478935.1. Lineage (GTDB taxonomy): Bacteria > Pseudomonadota > Gammaproteobacteria > Burkholderiales > Burkholderiaceae_C > Allorhodoferax. The sequence goes on along the minus strand of CANJXV010000002.1, from coordinate 17,135 downwards.
CGCCGGTGGCAACGCCGCAGATGCACTCCTGCAAAAGCGAATCTGGCTGAGGGTTTCGGCCTCGGGCGCAGCGCCTTCGAGCAAATAAGAAATCATGGTGGGCACCACGTTAATCCAAGTGCATTGCGCGTGCAGCGCCTGCTGCCAAAAACGCGCAGCCGAAAACTTAGGCGGCATGGCCAAACTGCCACCATGGGCCAGCGGCGCCAGCATGGTGACCGCAAAGGCGTTGATGTGGTAGAGCGGCAGCACAGCCAGCACGCGGTCGCGCGCACCCAGGCGGTGTTCGGCACTGATAGCCATGGCATTGGCTGCCAAATTGGACTGCGTGAGCACTACGCCTTTGGGCACTCCAGTGGTGCCCGAGGTGTACATCAGCAAAGCCATGGCTTCGGGTTTGGGTTCAGGTGTTGGCGTAGGCTGTAATGACCCCAGCAAACTGTCATCGGCATCCATGTCCGGACTGCATACCCGCAAGGCCACGGGCCGTGTCAAGCTGGCCAACACTGCTTGCACGCGCTCGGCCCAGTCCGGGCTTGCAATCACCAGTTTGCAATCGCTGTGCTCTAGCACATAGTGCATTTGCTCCGGGCTAGAAAGCAGATTGACCGGGTTGACGCACCAGCCACCATGCATGGCGCCCAGCAGCAAGCGCAAGGTGTTCAGGCCGTTGGGCATGACCAGCGACACCGTGTCGCCTGGCTGCAAACCATGGCCAATGAACAGCGTCGCGACCTGGCCGCAATAATGCGAAAGCGCGGCGAAGCGCATGGTCGCGGGTGGATGGATTGCGCCCTCGCCCCCCGGACGCGGCTTGAGAGACGCCGCGTCGGTCACCCTACTGCGGCTCTGCGCGTTTGCGTCAACGGTATCGAGCGCCAGTGCATACACCGCCTCGGGCCGCTCTGCGGTTTGCACCTTTAGTAATGCCCGCACCGTGCGCGGCAGCAAAGCCTGGCTCATGCCCGCCCGTATTTGGCGAAATAGTCCGCCAGCAATTGGTACTCAGAAGGGACGTGCTCGGGTATCGGGCGCGAGATGCGGGTGATGTTCAGGTAGTGGCGGTAGTTCATGTTTTCGGAAAAATTATTTTTCCCCCAGGTGCCGCAACCCATGGACAAACTAAAGGGCAAGCCGTTGTCAAAGCTGCCGCCGGTAGCAATGCAATGCGCCTGGTCCACGATCACGCGCGACACCGGCAAACGCAGACCCAGCGCCAGCGCACGCTCAGGCCGCGCGCTGTGTAAACCCACCGAATGGCCAGCGCCTTGGAATGCGTAAATGCGCTCCACCGTGGCCATAGCCGCTTCAAAATCCGCCACGCGGTACAGCGTCAACACTGGGCACAATTTTTCACCGGAAAACGGATAGTCTTGGCCGATTCCGTTTTCTTCCACCAGCAGCACAAGCGGCTGCAAAGCCGCCACTTCCAACAGGCCGGCGCGCTGCGCAACCACCGTGGCGCTTTGGCCGATGACGGCGCTGGAGAGCTTGCCATCGGGCCACATCAGGGCCTGCAAGCGTGCTTTTTGTGCAGCATCGAGCAGCACCGCACCACGGGCTTGTAAAGCTTGCAGCAACGCGGGCGCCGCAGCGTCCAGCACCACCAGGCTGTTTTCCGATGAGCAACTGGTGGCGTTGTCAAAGGTCTTGGAACGCACGATTCGCTCGGCCGCCAGGGCCATATCTGCGCTCTCATCGACGATGCCTGCCACATTGCCCGCGCCCACGCCAAAGGCCGGCGTACCGCTGGCATACGCAGCGCGCACATTGGCTTGCGAGCCGGTAGCGACTACCAAGTCGCAAGCGGCCATCAGCGCATAGGTAGCCGCTTTGCTAATCGGTGCGGGCAGCACTTGCACCAAGTCACGTGGGGCGCCGATACGGTCCAGCGCCGCGTGGATGTACCCCAACAAACGGGCACAGGTGGCCCAACCTTTGGGCGAGGGTGCGACGATGACCGCATTGCGGCCTTTGAGTGCGTTGATGATTTTGTTGGCCGGGGTGGCCGCCGGGTTGGTCGATGGCGTGATGGCGCAGACCACACCCACTGGGCGGGCGATTTCGGTAATGCCAGTGGCGGCATTGTCGGAAATAACGCCTACCGATTTCGCCCCCTGCAAATCGCGCAGCAAGCCCAGGGTTTTGCGGTAGTTTTTGCGCAACTTGTCGGGCACATTGCCGATGCCAGTGTCCTGCACCGCCAGCTCGGCCAGGGCCTGGTTGCGACCCGGCTCTAATATCGCCCAGGCCGCTGCGGCCACCAGTTCATCCACCCGCGCCTGGTCGTACTGTTGTGCAATGTGCTGTGCGGTGCGGGCGCGCTGCAACAAGCCCTGCACAATGCGCTGCGCCTCCTGATCGGCGGGGCTTTGGGGCGCTGACGAGGTAGCAATTGCCATATTCAATCGGCCTTGATATTGGCGTCTTTAGCCAGCTTGATCCATTTGGGTACTTCGGCGGCAATAGTTTTGGCCAACGCTTCGGGCGTGCCGCCCACTGCATCGGCGCCTTGGTCCAGCAACTGGGCGCGGATGGCCGGCTCGGCCAGCACCGTATTCAGTGCTTTATTGAGTTTGTCAACGATTGCGCGCGGCGTTTTGGCTGGTACCAGCATCGCGTACCAAGAATCCACCTCAAAGTCCGGCACCCCAGCTTCTTGCATGGTGGGCACGTCCGCAAACGCGGGGCTGCGTTTGACGGTGGACACCGCCAGCGGGCGCAACTTGCCCGCTTTCACTTGGGCCGCGGCGGCGGGGATAGACACCCACAGCAAAGGCACCTGTCCGCCAATCACATCGGTTACCGCCGGGCCACCGCCCCGGTAGGGGATGTGCGCCATAGGTGCCCCGGTACGCAGCACCATCAGTTCACCGGCCAGATGGCCGGGAGAACCATTGCCCACCGAGGCGAATGAAAACTTGTCCGGCGCGGCCTTGGCCTGGGCCACCACATCGGCAACGCTGCGCACCGGCACCGCCATATTGGCCGCTAGCAACTGCGGCAGGGAGGCCACCAGGCCCACGGGCTCAAAGTCTTTGATGGTGTCAAAGGGCAACTTGGGGAAGATCGCCGGGTTGATAGTGTGCGAACTCAGGGTAAACAGCACGGTATAGCCATCGGGCGCCGCCTTGGCGACGATGTCAGTGCCAAGCGATCCCCCAGCGCCGCCTTTGTTGTCGATCACGATGGGCTGGCCCAGCGCCGCTTGCAAGCGCTGCTGCACGATACGCGCCACCACATCGGTGCCGCCGCCCGGCGGATAAGGCACGACGAACTTGATAGGCTTGTCCGGGTAAGCGGCATCGGCCATAGCGGCTAGCGGCGCGGCAAGGAGAATGCTGAACAAGGTGCTTAACCGCAAGGTGCGGCTTAGCAGGCTGCGGCGGGCATGGGATAACGAGGACAAAGGCGATAAGGGCATAGTTTTCTCCTAGTGTGGGGCGCTTTTTGGCACGCATGCGGGCGCTTGCCTGACATTTTGCACCTTGGAGGCGCCATGGCTATAGGGGTTAAACCGACAGGGCCCTGTGCCTTGACACCGCAAACGTCCATGGCATGGCAATTGCTGAGTTATCAATAGTTAGTAGATAAGACCCGCAAACGCCTGCCAGAACCCTGCCATCGTCGCAGTTCCGACAGTTTGCGCCCCACCTTTGCCCGGAGAAACCAAATGCCACAGCCGACCTTCAACCTGACGCGCCTCTCAATGCTGCGATGCCGCGGCGGCGCACTCGCTCTGGTGATTGGGCTGGCGGGGGTAAGCCTTGCGCACGCGTCCGCCGCCACGTCGCTGGCGCCCACCGCGATGGCTTCTATGGACCTGAGCGGCCTCAAGTCCAGCCACGGCTACACCCCTGCATTGGGCGAAAGCCTGGAGCGCATCGTGGCCAAAACCATGCCCGAAAGCCCCTTAAGCGTGCAGGTATTGAGCCAGGCCTTTGTGCTGCTCAATCCCCAGGCATTTGGCAGCGGCAAACTGCAGCGCACGCAAAGCACCGCCACCTTGAAAGTGCCTAACCACAACCAATTGCTGCAACTGGTGCTGGCCCGTCATCCGGCAGAGGCCGCACTGGCCCGCGCCCCCGATGCCGTCGCAGTCAAGGCGCCTACCGTAGCCCCGCGCCCCACCGAAAAACGCGAAAACTGGGTGCGCTATGCCGGCGGCCCCATCAAAACCCCCGCAAGCTTTGACGGCAGCGCCCCGGACCGCAGCGGCTGGGTGCAATACCTGGGGGCGGCATTTACGCGCAGCTGGAGCGGCGAGGCCAGCAGCCGCGCAGAAGCCCGCACATGGGTGCAATATCCCTCGCTAGGCCGCGCCGCCACTACGCCGAGCGAAGTGAGCGCGGACAGCGCCAAATGGGTGCAATACCCCAACGTAGCCCGCGCCGCAGCGCCAGCAGCCCAGCCCGAATCGCGGCTCGATACCAGCGGCTGGGTGCGCTTTGTGGCCAACCGCCTTTACCCGCAGCAGCAATTTGCACAATTGTTTGACTAAGGCGTAAGCGGGTGCACGCGCCGCGAGGCGCCGACGTAACCCAATCCTGGACAGCCACTACAGAAAATACCTAGAGACCCAGGTCATCGCCATGCGCATGGCGATGTGGAGAGGCATCCGCATTTCATTTAAAAAATGGGATTGTTGAGCCGTGCTGATGAGGACGGAATGGAGGTTTCGCAGCGTTTTTTCGAATAATATTATCAATTTTGTTAACTATTACTTGAAATACTAGTTAATTTATGCATAAAAAAGGGATTGAAACCCTGCCGCACACATGCCCCTTGCTGAGCCCCACCCGCGCGTGGCCAGCACAGCAAGCCTGGTGCGGTGCATTTATTAATACGCATGCAAACCCACCACCAGTATGGAATGACGCTAATCGAGCTCATGGTCGTCGTGGCCATATTGGGTATTTTGTTGGCCGTCGGCATCCCCAGCATGCGGGCCATGAGCGAGACCGAAGCAGTGCGCGGCCATGTCAACACCTTTTTTAGCACCTTGCGCTACGCCCGCTCCGAAGCCATTCGCAACCGGGCGCAAGTGGTGATCTGTCCCAGCAACAACAGCGAAAGCGCCAGCCCGAGTTGTTCAGACGGCGTTACAGACCATTGGGAACCAGGTTGGATTATTTTTGTCAATCGCGATGGGGATACGAATTACACATTTGATGCCGCAAAAGATACCTTGGTGCGCGTGCAAGGGCCTATCAGCGACAGCGGCGGGATCATCGAAAAGACTGGCGGCGCACCGAACAAATTCGTATACCGCGGTACAGGCATTTTGCTTGCCGGTGGTGCAAGTTCCTATACCTTCGATGCCAAGAGTATGTACGCGGCACAAAAGAAACTCGTTTGCATCTCCCTTCAAGGGCGGCTGCGCATCGAACCAAGCGCCTCTTGTTAGTGCCTAGTCTTACCCTATGTTTTTTTACCCTCGCACTCGCATTCAATTTCTGACCCGCGCCCGGCGAACGAAGCAAACCGGCGCCTCGCTGCTCGAAGTGCTGATTGCCATATTGATTATGTCTTTTGGCATTACCGGCATTGCACTGTTGATGTCCACGACGATTCAGCACAACAAAACATCGCAGTACCAAATGGTGGCTTGGCACATTGCCACGCAACTGGCGGAATCTATGCGCGCAAATACCGATGGCTTTTGGGCCGATGCTTATCTGAAGACGGATAGCTATTCCGCCAGCCGCCAAACCGCCAGCGAGCGCGACTGCGCCGTCGCATCTGCATGTACTAGCATCGAAATCGCCAACAAAGACATGGTGAAAACCGCCAATAACTTGCTCCTATCCTTACCGGGTGGCGACTTCAATGTGCAGCGCAACGGCAACCGGGCTGACATTTGGATTATGTGGATGGAGCCGACTACCGCAGCGTCCCTGTCCTTTGGCAGCGCCAATTGCCGGGCCCCCGCCATTAGCGGAATCACTCCACCGCCGCGGTGTTTTTACTGGCGGGCTGCGCTATGAAACGGTGCGCGCGCCGCAGCGGTATTCAAAATGGCTTTAGCTTGGTGGAATTGTTGATCGCCATGGCGATCAGCCTGGTGATGCTAGGGGCCATACTGTCTATCTACCAGGGCACCACGGTGGCAGGGAAGCAAAGCGATACGGTGACCCGCATGAGCGAGGATGCCACCATCGCATTGGAGACCCTGGCGCGGCATATCCGCATGGCGGGATATAGCCAACCGGTTTTCAAGGCGCCGCGCAATGAGGCCACCTTCCAAGGACAAACTGTCGAGCAGACGGACAGCAATTTGGCGGGCGCGGGTTTGCGGGGATGTGATCTTGGATTTAGCAACACCGCCGCCGCTTGGGACAGTCTGGCATGTGCCACGACTAGCACCAATGCCGACGCCATTGCGGTGCGTTACGAAGGGGACACGTTTAATACGGACCCGATCACCGCTGGCACTGACAAAAATGCCTCCGACTGTCTTAGCCAAGGGGTAGAGAAGACGACCGCCTCAGCCGTGACTGGCGGCCCCCAATATGCCTTAGTGGAGTCTCGATTTTTCATCGCCGACCAGTACTTGAAATGTGCAGGCAACGGCAACGCGAGCTTTACTGCGCAGCCCTTGGTCAGCGGCGTCGAATTTATGCGCCTGCGCTATGGCATTGCCAAGGATGTCAACGCAGGCCAAGTCATTGGTTTTGCCACGGCAGCAGAGGTCAGTGCACTGGGCGGCAGCGTAGACCAAAACTGGGGCCGGGTGGTGGCGGTACGCATTTGCATCCAAATGGTCAGCACCAACGAAGACCAAGGCAAAGCCGTACCCTTTCACAATTGTGATGGCGTCCTGACTACGCCAACCGATAAGTATTTGCACCGCACTTTCTCCACCACCGTGAGCCTGCGCAGCCGCGCGGGGATTGCGCAATGACGCAATTGCAAGTACATACAAGCTACCAGGCAGCGGCTGCGGCTAAGCAGCGCGGCATTGTGCTGCTGCTGGTATTGATCATCTTGGTCGTGCTTTCAGGCGCGGCCATTTGGGCTGCCAAAGCGTCGATATCGAGCGAGCAGGTGGGTAACAATTTCCGCATCAGCGCCAGCGCCACTGAATTAGCAGAGTTGGCCTTACGCTACTGCGAAAACGGAGTTCTTTCAAACGATGCCATCTTGATTCGCTTGCCCTTTCCTGCTACCGCCAACCCCGCCACCAGCGGCACACTCCCAAGCGCGTGGAATACCCTTAGCAATTGGAATGCAACACGCAACCAGGTCAATGTCGTGCCCGCCGGGCTATTGCAGGATGCACTGGGCCGTGAGCCCTTCAGAGCACCGGAATGCATGATTGAAGAAATGCGCCTGGCGTCGGGCGATATGCAAGGTCTGCAAGCTTTTTTAATCACCGCACGCGGGTTTTCGCAAGACTATGTGGAGGCCAATAATGGCTCCATCACATCGGGTAGCGATGCTTGGGTGCAAACCATGATTCGATTTTAGGAGTGCGCTATGCATCGTCTGTGTTCCGTTGCAGCCTTGGTGCTTTGCTGGACCCTCATGGGCCCAGTGCAGGCCCAAATTTCACAACTACCCTTGCTAGCGATAAATGGCGTGGCACCGAATGTGGTGGTGACGATAGATGACTCCGGTTCTATGATGGAGGAGTGCATCCCGTCTGACATTTGCCCTACTAAAGAAGCCGTTTATCAGAATGGCAATAGCAAGTTTATTACCTATGACCCCGGCTACTTGTTGGCGCGTCGGGCACGATCCTCCAGTATGAATCTTCTTTATTACAACCCTCAACGCCGGTATCAGCCGTGGCTCAAAGCAGATGGTTCGCGATATGAAAATTCCAACCCTAGCGCCGCGCGTTATGACCCCAGCCCAAATCCTACGAATCGCGCTACTTTAAATCTGACAACAACTATAACTGTGTCACAAAGTTCCTTTTGCACAGGCTCGAGTTGCACAATAAGTACCGAAACCTTCGATCCAGCGCAATACTACGTTCAAAGGCAGAATACAGTCGGCAACGCGATAGGCGATTTCGACCAATTTAAGATCAACTCGGGCACCTACTTCACCAAATACCCGGACCGGACCGATTGTCCGGGTAACACATGTACCAAAACTGAAGAGCTGCAAAACTTCGCAAATTGGTTTACCTATTACCGAAATAAAATGTTAGCCGCGAAAGCCGTGATAGCTGAGACGTTTTCGCTGATCCCACCCGAAACACGCATAGGGTATGGAAATCTTGGCCAAGGTCTTTCTAATATTGACGGCGAGATGACCGCTACCCTAGTCCGCGGGGTACGCGCATTTACCGGTATGGATAAGAATGATTTTTATAATTGGCTTTTTAGACTCCCGGTGATTGGTGGGACGCCTTTGCGGGGGGCTACCAAAGATGTGGGTAGTTACTACATGCGCAATGACAAGGCCGGCCCATGGGCTCAGGTTCCAGGCGGCACCGACACCACGCCACATGCAATCTGCCGAAGGGCTTTGCACCTGTTAATCACCGATGGCGCCTGGAGCGGATCTACCGCCAACAATTACAGCGCTGAGCTAAGAGACGCCCGTTTAAGCTCGGGGGCAGTTCGCAACGCAAATGGGCTGGTGGACACCAACGCTGATAGCGACCAAGGTCGTCCTTTTGCTGGAGCCACTGCCAACACCTTAGCCGATGTGGCCACGTACTACTGGAAAACCAATTTACGCTCGGACATAAGCGGTAGTGCAACAGCCGTGCCGGTCAACGCGCAGGAAGCTGCCTTGGGCCGTACAAGCACCCAGCCCCATATGGTGAACTACATGGTTAGTTTTGGCATTTCTGGCACCTTGAAAAACCCTGACGACGTGGAGGCACTGAAAAATGGTAGCAAAAGTTGGCCAGCGCCTTTAAGTGACACCACTGGTAAATACGACCCGGCCAAGGTCGACGATCTGTGGCATGCCGCATGGAATAGTGGAGGCCTGTATTTACCTGCGTTTGACCCCAAAGAACTGGGTATATCTCTATCCAATGTTTTGAATTCCCTGAATTCAAGCTCCAGTACTGGCGCCAAGCTGCTGACGAATTCGCGCTTTGTGACCTCCTCTTTTAGCTACATACCCTCGTACCAACCCAAGGATTGGGCGGGCGATCTGCAGGCCTATTCCGTTGATACCACCACGGGCGGTCGGGGCAAATTGGCGTGGTCTGCAGTAACGCGACTAGCAAGCGCTAATCAATCCAGCCGAAACATTTACACCATGAATCCGAGTAATGGTGGGGCTCTGAGCTTTACATATAGTGCATTGCAGAACCTCAACCCCAGTACGCTGCTCAATGTGCCCGACAGCACCCCAGTGGAGGGCCTGATCAATTATTTGCGAGGAGATCGCAGCCTGGAGGGCAAATCCTACCGTACACGGAGTACTGTTTTAGGCGATATTGTGAACTCGGCACCACTTCTGGTGCGCGATGGTGAAGACTCCTCCTATGATTTTTTACCGTCACCTATATCGAACGCCCCAGGTACTTACCGGACTTTTTTGCAACAAAAGAAAAAACGCCAGGGCCAGGTGTTTGTAGGAGCGAATGACGGCATGTTGCACGCCTTCAATGCGCAAACTGGTGACGAAACTTTTGCCTATATACCCAAAACGGTTTTGGGCTCCATCAACCAACTTAGCCAGCCTAGTTATACCCACCGCTATTTCGTGGACGGACCTTTGGTGGAGGCCGATGTTTACGACACGAGAATTACGCCCAATGACAGCGACACTGGCTGGCGCAACCTGGTCATCGGCACCGGAGGCGCAGGTGCGCGCAATATCTTTGCCATTAATGTGCCCGTGAAATCCAACGGGAATAATAATACGGCCTATGCACCCGGCCCTACTGATATTTTGTGGGAAATAAATAATACGGATGCCAATTTTTCAGACTTAGGTGCTGTGCTGCAAAAACCCGCCGTAGGCATGATGCGCGACGGCACTTGGGTAGTCATCGTGGGCAACGGCTATGTAGATAGCAACGGCACTGCCAAGCTCTATATCATCAACGCGCTTACGGGTAGGCATATCAAAACTATCAGTATTCCAGGCTCGGGAACCAATGGCCTTGGCGGCGTGCGCGTCGTATTAGATAAGCAGCGCCAAATTACAGCCGCCTATGCGGGCGATTTGCAAGGAAACCTGTGGAAGTTTGATTTTTCCAGCACCACGCCTGCAGATTGGAAGCTCGCATTTACCGATACACCGCTGTACCAGGCAAAAAATGGCAGCAATCAAGTAGAGCCAATCACTGCAAGCCCCGTGTATTTCGCGCATCCGCGTGGCGGCAATTTGGTAGTCTTTGGTACCGGCAAGTTTTTTGAAAATAAAGACCTTAACGACGTGCAAGTACGAAGCCTGTATGGAGTCTGGGACAAAGTCCTCACCGGTGCGGGCTCTGCCGCGCCTGAAGGTGCCATAGCAGCCAGTAGCACCCTGGTAGAGCAAACCCTGTCATCCATTAGCGGAACCAGTTACTACACCGCGAGCGCTAATGCGGTGGACTACGCCGATAAGCGCGGTTGGCTCATCCGCCTGACCATGAGCCCCAGTGGTTTACGCCTGGTATCTGAACCCCAACTGGCGGTAGGTAGGGTATTTCTTCAGGCGCTGTCACCTGGGATCGATGCGGCTAATCCATGCGCTACGCGCCAAGGAAAGTCGGTTAACTTTGTGCTAGACCCGTTTACCGGCACTGGCTCGCGCACCTCTCCTACCTTTGATTTCAATGGCGATGGTGTTATTGATACACGCGATACCTTTAGCGGAAATACGACCATCAATGTAGTGGCCGTGGCATCGTCAGACACAGGCGGCGCAAACTTTAGCCAGAAAGTGGGGACGACCAGGATTAGCGCGGGTGTGATCACGGATGCAGCAGGGCAGACAACGGTCGCCGGTTCCAAAAATACGCTGCGCCGCAGCTGGCGGCAAATCATCAACCGGCCCACGCCCTGAGTTGTTGCCACTTTTGCTATCACCATGGCGGCCCCTGAATTTTTCACCTGGCGCAGACAGATTTTTTTAACTTTTTAAACCAAAAAAACCCATGCAACAACGCGGCTTTACTTTGATGGAAGTAATGATTGTGGTTGGCATTGTCGGCGTGCTGGCAGCCATCGCGATTCCCAGCTACCAGGAATCGGTGCGTAAGTCGCGCCGTGCCGAGGCGCGCGGGCAATTGCTGGAAGTGGCGCAGTACATGCAGCGCTTTTATTCGCAAAACGACAGTTTCGCCAAGAGCAAGGATGGGACGGCGGTCACTATCCCGATCGACCTGGCTAGGGTGCCACGTACCGCGGCCGCCGACGCGCAAAGCTACGACATCAGCTTTGCGGCGCCTGCGAAAGGCGCCAGCAATCCGAGTCTGGCTTTTTTCAAAATTCAGGCGGCGCGCAGGACTGGCGGGCCAATGGCCAGTGATAAGTGTGGCGACTTCACTTTGGAAAATACCGGCGTGCGCGGTGTGTTAAACGCTAGTGATACCGTAGCCAATTGCTGGAAATAGGGCTACCTTCCTCTGGCTTGGCCACAGCATGAGGATGGTCTGGAAAACTGCGTAGTCGCAATACAACTGGCCGGGGGTGAATTCTTGGCTCGTTTTTGGATTGTTTACTGGCTTATTGGCGCCGGGCACGCGCCAGTAAGCCCAGCACATCGCCCATGGCTTGCGCCACCGTCTGGTTTTGCAAATCCAGCACCGTGCTGCGAGCAAAGTAGGCACTCAAGTCCAGACCCAGGCCCACCGCGCATAGGCTGATATCGGCCTCGCGCTCCAACTGGCGTGCGCTGTGTTGCAAGTCGCGGTCCAGGTAATGCGTGTCGTTGGCCAGCACGGTCGCGCCGTCCATAGGGCTGCCATCCGAAAACACGACCAATATGCGGCGCTCTGCGTCTTGCCCGCGCAAGCGCTCTGCAGCCCAGCGCAGGGCTTCGCCATCGACGCACTCTCTAAACATGTCGGCTTTGAGCAAAGCGGCAAGGCCTTGTTTGCTGCGGCGCCAGGGCTGGCTGCTGTCTTTGAACACCATGTGGCATAGCTCATTGAGCCGGCCCGGTTGCGCGGGCTTAGCGGCGCGGCGCCAGTCGCGCATCACGCGCCCACCGTTCCAGGTGTTGGTGGTGTAGCCCAGCACCTCGGTGGCCATACCGGCCATGTCCAGGGCGCGGGCTAACAAGTCCACCATGGGCGCGAGTTTGTCCATGTGCTGCTTCATGGAGCCCGAGCAATCCAGCAACAAGGTAAGCGCTACATCGGCACGCGGGGTGCGTTGGGGCAGGCGGAACACGCGGTGCTCGTCCGGCTTGGCCACCAATTGCGCCAGGCGGCTTCCGTCAATATAGCCGCTGTCTTGCGCGCTCTCCCACCCATCGATCTGTGGCAACGCCAGCAAGGCCTGCAAACGCCGAGCCAGGCGTGCGGCACTGACGCTGCTGGTGCGTACGCTTTCATCCAACTGGCTGCGCAGCTCCTGCAACTGGGCCGCGCGCACCAAGTCAGTGGTGTGCACTTCGCGGTCATAGCGGGTGCTGAACACCCGGTAGCTGTGGACGGCGTCCGGCTGCGCATCGCGCGCGTCCAAGGCGCTGGCAAAACCGCTTTCTTCACCGGCCTCAAAGTCCACCCAAATTTGCAGCCAGGCGTCCTCTTCTTCCTTGTCGTCGGCCACAGTCTTATCGGCCTTGCCCGCAGCGCGCGAAGCGCCGTCGGCCAAATCGGCCACCACCTGGGCAATGGCCAAGGCATGCTGCGCATAGATCGCTTGGTCATGGCGGCTGCGGCGCAAGGCAGCTAGCGCGTGGCCGATATGCGGCACCAGCCCAAAGCGGGTGGCTTCGAGCATGTCTTCCAAAGCTTCATCCACGGGCTCGCCGGTTACCCGCGCACGGCCGATTTGCGCCACCGTCAGTAGCAGCAGGCCTTGCGCCGATTCATGCAAGCGCGCAGCAACAAACGCATGCGACCAGGCCTTAAAGCGCGCCGACATATTGCTGCGCACGCCCGGCCACTGCGCGGGCACGAGGGACTCGGCGCGGTATTGCTCCAGCACATCAAACACTCGCCGCGCCATGGGCCGCTCGGGCCGCCGTTGGCGGTGCAATTGCGTATCGCTAAAACGTAGGCGCAGTGCGATGCCATCGGCAGCGCCGCGAAAGGAAACCATGGTTGCTGCATCAGGCAGGCTGACAGTGCCAAGACTTTGTGGCACGGGGCTGAAAACCAGCGGTATGGGGTAGGCAACTTGCACGGCCAAGGCATGTACTTCGGCTTGCGGCTTGTGCTGCACCTGCGGATGCAAATGCGGCGCAAAGCTGGGCAAAGCGGCGTCGCCGGCGTACCAATGCGGGCCGCGCGCATGTACCTCGCGCCGCGCGCTCAGGGCGCGCAAGGTGGCGGCGCATAAAGCGTCCAGGCGCTGTTGCCTGCGCACTTGCGCTTGCACGGTGTGAACCGGGTCCACGCCCATGCTGGCTCTTTTAGGCAGCCGGAAACAAAGCGCGGTCGAAGCAGCGCTGAAAATATTCAGCCACCAAGGCGTGCTCGGCTTCGTCGCATTTGTTCACATAGGTCAGGCGCAACGCAGTGGCCAAGTCGCCAAAGAGTTGCAGGTTTTCTGCCCAGCTAATCACGGTGCGCGGCGACATCAGCGCCGACACATCGCCAGCGGCAAAGCCTTTGCGTGTCAGGTCTGCCAGCGCCACCATTTGCAAGAGCAAGTCTGGCTGCGCGGCCATGGCCGGTACGCGCGCCTGCACGATGGCGGCCTCTTCCGGCGCACTCAGGTAATTGAGCGCGGCCACCACATCCCAACGGTCTAGCTGTGCATGGTTGAGCCGCTGCGCGCCGAAATACAGGCCATTGAGATTGCCCTGGCCAATCGTGTTGCTGGTGGCAAACAAGCGAAATTGCGCATGCGGGTGAATGACACGGTTTTGGTCCAGCAAGGTGAACTGCCCGTCGCGCTCGAGTACGCGCTGGATGACGAACATCACATCGGGCCGGCCCGCGTCATATTCGTCAAAAATCAAGGCCATGGGCCGCTGCAAAGCCCAGGGCACGATGCCTTCCTGAAACTCGGTGACTTGCTGGCCTTCGCGCAACACCACGGCGTCGCGGCCCACCAGGTCCAGGCGGCTGATGTGGCCGTCCAGATTGACGCGTACACAAGGCCAGTTCAGGCGTGCGGCCACTTGCTCGATGTGGGTGGATTTGCCGGTGCCATGCATACCTTGCACCAGCACGCGCCGGTTGTGCGCAAATCCGGCTAACAGAGCGAGCGTGACATCCGGGTTGAAACGGTAGGCACTGTCGATAGCCGGGACCAGTTCGCTGCGCTCTGCAAACGCCGGTACCTGCAAATCGCTGGTGATGCCAAAGGTGCTGCGCACCGAGACTTGGTGCATGGCGGGCGGTGGGGGCAGGGTCATACGCGCATCCAAAGTGACTAAATAGGAGTGAAAACTTGCAATAGAGAAGGTCTGCTAAGTCCGTCATCGCGAGGAGCGCAGCGACGCGGCGATCCATAAGAGGTTGATTGGCAAGCAAAAATGGATTGCTTCGCTGCGCTCGCAATGACGGGTTTTGGACTGATGCAGGGCTTTCCTAGTGCTGAGGCACGAGCAGGGCGGCCCATCGCGGCCTTACAAGCTCTGCGGCGCATTCGAACGGACGCCAGCCTCACGCGCGCTGCGCATCGTCGTGCCCGCTGCCTGCGGGCGTAGCATCGGCTTCGATTTGGCTTAAGGCTTGGGCCGCGCTGTGCAAAGCCGGCAGCAAGGCCAGGGCTTTATCGGCCGTCATGCGCATCAAGGGCGCTTGCACCGCAACGCACAAATTGGCCCGCCCCAGCGCTGAGGGTACGGCCACTGCCACACACAAGAGGCCAGGCAAAAATTCTTCGTTGTCTAGGGCAAAACCTTGGCGCTTGACGGCGCGGATTTCGGCCTCCAGGGCTTGGGGCTGGGTCAGCGTCTTGGGGGTGTAAGCCTCTAGCGGCACATGGGCCAGCAAGCGCTGGCGCTGACTAGGCGTCATCTGGCTTAAAAAGATTTTTCCGCTGGCCGAGCAATGTACCGGCACGCGCGAGCCAGGGTGCAAATAAAAGCGCAGCGGCGCCGGTGTCTCGACCCGATCGAGATAAATCACTTCGCTACCGCTAAGCGCCGTGAGGTTGCAGCTTTCGCCCACGTCACTGACCAGTTTGCGCAGCACTGCGTGGCGTGCGCCATGGGCGGTGTCATTGAGCAGCAGGTTTTCCGCCAAACGACGCAAGCGCAGGCCAGTGCCGTACAAGCGCCCGTCGCCGCTGCGACTGAGCAAATGCGCGCTTTCCAGTTGCTGCAACATGCGGTGTAGCGTGGGCTTGGGCAAAGCGGTTTCGTCGGCCAGACTTTGCAGGGAGAAATACTGGTCTTTAGAGGCAATCACCTCCAAAAGTGCAAACAGGCGCAAGGTGGGCGTGTCCCCATTGATTTCCGGGGGGAGCGCGGGGGACAAGGCGGTGAGCGTAGGCATGGTCGGATAATAGCGCAATCTTATTAAATAATCAATAAACGGAATATTTCCTATCGAATACTTGAATTTTTATTGCATAGAAAGAAATTTATCGCTATAGTCCGCCTAAATTCCGTTTTCCGGAATGATTTGTACCATAAGACAATTTTTTTGGTGCAATGCAGCAAATTTTTACCCAGGAGAAGCTTTCCATGCCCCAAGCCCCCAAAGACAATCGCACCGTCGTAAGCGGCGTGCAAAAAATGACGCCTTCCGAGGCTTTTGTCGAGACCATGGTCGCCAACGGCGTGACCGACATCTTTGGGATCATGGGGTCGGCTTTTATGGACGCGATGGACATCTTCGCCCCAGCGGGTATCCGTCTGGTGCCGGTGGTGCATGAGCAAGGCGCCGGGCACATGGCCGACGGCTATGCCCGCGTTTCGGGCCGCCATGGTGTGGTGATTGGGCAAAACGGCCCGGGCATCAGCAACTGCGTCACCGCCATTGCGGCCGCCTATTGGTCACACAGCCCGGTGGTAATGATCACGCCCGAGACCGGGACCATGGGCATGGGGCTGGGAGGCTTCCAAGAGGCGCACCAGCTGCCCATGTTTCAGGAGTTCACCAAGTACCAGGGCCATGTGAACAACCCTAAGCGCATGGCCGAGTACACCGGCCGCTGCTTTGACCGCGCTATGTCGGAGATGGGCCCGACCCAGCTCAACATCCCGCGCGACTATTTTTATGGCGAAATCCAGTGCGAAATCCCCAAGCCCATGCGCGTAGAGCGCGGCCATGGCGGTGAAAACAGCCTGGCCGCCGCAGTGGAGATGCTTGCGCAGGCCAAGTTCCCGGTCATTCTGTCCGGCGGCGGCGTGGTGATGGGTGATGCAGTGTCCGAATGCGTGGCCCTGGCTGAGCGCCTGGGCGCGCCGGTCGCCAATGGCTATTTGCGTAACGACTCCTTCCCCGCCAGCCACCCGCTGTGGGCCGGCCCGCTGGGCTACCAGGGCTCTAAAGCGGCGATGAAGCTGATTGCGCAGGCCGATGTGGTAATTGCCCTCGGTTCGCGCATGGGCCCATTTGGCACCCTGCCGCAGCACGGCATGGACTACTGGCCCAAAGACGCCAAGATTATTCAGGTTGAAGCGGACCACACCAACCTGGGCCTGGTGAAAAAAATCACGGTCGGCATCCACGGCGACGCCAAAGCGGTTGCCAAAGAACTGCTGCGCCGCTTGAGCAACATGACCTTGGCCAGCGATGCGACTAAGGCGGCGCGCGCTGCCACTATCGCCACCGAAAAGGCCGCCTGGGAAAAAGAGCTGGACAGCTGGACGCATGAGCGCGATACCTACAGCCTGGACATGATCGAAGAAGCCAAAGGCGAACGCACACCCACTGGTGGCACTTATTTACATCCGCGCCAAGTACTACGCGAACTCGAGAAAGCCATGCCCCCGCGCGTGATGGTGTCTACCGACATCGGCAATATAAATGCCGTGGCCAACAGCTATTTGCGCTTTGACGAGCCGCGCAGCTTTTTCGCACCCATGAGCTTTGGTAACTGCGGCTACTCGCTACCCACCATGATCGGTGCCAAAGCCGCCGCGATGGACCG
>CANJXV010000001.1 GCA_947478935.1 Comamonadaceae bacterium | reverse complement strand
TAGGGCCCGCAGCGGGGTCGCCCAGTGTGACGTGGTTTTCCCGGTGTCTTTGCTGATCTGGAGGAATTGCTTGAAAGTACTGAAGTTGTCGGCCCAGGGGCTTCCGCAGTCCTGGATTTCCCTTGAGCACGCGGTCGTCAATTACGCAGCAGGCGAAGTGCGCTGGGAGTCCGGCGGCGAGATAGCCGTTTTTCGCGGCGGTCACAATGCCGTTACAGGCCTGCAGTCGGTGATCCGGGTCAATAGCATCATTGGCACGCGTGGCGTGCCCAATATCAACCCCTTTAACTTGCGTCCGGGCCTGACCAACAGCAAGCTCTTCGCCCGCGACCGCAATGTCTGCGCCTACTGCGGCGGGCATTTTCACGAGTCTGACCTAACACGCGAGCACATCATCCCGTTCGCTCAAAATGGCGTCGACAACTGGATGAACGTGGTCACCGCATGCCGTCCCTGCAACCACCGCAAAAGCCACCGAACGCCTGAACAGGCGCACATGCCTTTGCTCTTTGCGCCCTACGTGCCCAGCCTGTGGGAAGACTTCATCTTGCGCAACCGCCGCATCCTTGCCGACCAGATGGAATTTTTGATGTCCCATGTGCCGCACTCGTCCCGTCTTTTGATTTAGCTGCACAGCTTTATTAATTAAAAAATTGGATACATTTAAGCCCTAGGCAACGCACAACGCGCCGCTAGCAGGGGGAACTATGAGAATCCAAAACCGGACAGCCGTCCACGCGCGCAGTCATGCGCAAATTTTCCGGATCAAGGCGATTACGCTGGCAATTGCGAGCACCTTGGCATGGTGGCCGGGGCTGGGCCGAGCTGCCAAGCATGTTAGTGCGCAATCAGCGCCCAAAGCCCAAAAAAGCGTACGAGAAGCCAATCAAGCGAGTCAAGAAGCACGGCCGGCCCAGGGCGGGGCGCTGGCTGAATGGGCGACATCCTGGGACAAGCAATTAGACGCGCGCATTTATGCGCTCAGTGAAAAACTCGACGGTATTCGCGCTTTGTGGGATGGCAAAAAACTGCGTTATCGCAGCGGGCGCGAGATTGCGGCGCCGGCCTGGTTTTTGGCCGCATTGCCGTCTGAGGCGCTGGACGGCGAGCTTTGGATGGGCCGGGGCAGCTTTGACCACCTGTCCGCTGCGGTGCGCAAGGCCCAGCCGGTGGACGAGGAATGGCGCGCGGTGCGTTATATGGTGTTTGACGCACCTGCCACTGGATTGACGTTCCGCCAGCGTTACCAACGGGCGCAGGAATTGGTCGCTGCCGCGCAGACCCATTGGCTTGTACTGGTGACCCAGGGCAGCGTAGGCGCAGCGCAGGAACTGACCGAGCGCCTACAAAGCGTGGTCGATCAAGGCGGCGAAGGCTTGGTCTTGCACCACTGGGACGCCCTGTGGCAGCCGGGCCGCAGCAACGCGGTGCGCAAGCTCAAACCCTATGCAGATGAAGAGGGACGAGTGCTGGCGCTGATTGCGGGCAAAGGCCAGTTCGAGGGCCAGATGGGCGGACTTTTGCTAGAGACGCCTGACAAAAAGCGCTTTACCCTTGGCACTGGCTTTAGCCAGGCCGACCGGCGCACACCGCCTGCTGTGGGCAGCTGGGTTACCTATCGTTACCGCGGACGCACGCCCCAAGGCATTCCGCGTTTTGCCAGCTTTTTGCGCTTGCGGGGTGAAGAATAGCAAGGCTTAGTGCGCACCCTAGCGGGCGCGCCAGAACGCAGCGGTTTGCAAGCGCGACCTATGCCTCGGTCGCCTAGCCCCGATGGGCTTTAACGGCCTGCGTGTATCGCTCCATACTGTCCACCGCTTTCACATCATGGCGCTACAGTGCGCGCATGCATTGTTTTATTTTCCCGGCACCGATGCCGCGCCTTGGTTCAGGCATTCTTATCTTTAGCGCTTACCTGGCCACCGCGCTGGCTCAGGACACCGGGGCTAACCCCGAGGCTGGCCCGGCACCCGGCGCCAAGCTGGAGCGCGTGGAGATTAGCACCCGGCAAACTGATACTGAGTTGCGCCGCCGCGCCAGCACAGCCAAGCAAATCTACGGCCGAGAAGAATTGGACAAGTTTGGCGACACCAATGTGGCCGATGTCTTGCAGCGCTTGCCCGGTGTCACCATGCAGGGCAATGCACCGCGTTTGCGCGGCATGAGCGCGGGCTATACCCAAATCCTGATTAACGGTGACCCGGCGCCACCGGGCTTTGCGTTGGACCAGTTGGACCCGGCGTTGGTCGAGCGCATCGAAGTGAGCAAAGGCCCCACCGCCAGCCAAAGCGCACAGGCGGTGGCCGGCACCATCAACATTATTTTGAAAGACGCACCCAAGCGCTCGCAGCGCGACTTGCGTTTAAGCGCGGCTTACCGTTTTGAAAAGCCGACTGCTTCAGGCAGCTTCACGCTCGGGGAAAAATGGGGCGATGTGTCCTTGAGCTTGCCTATTTCCACTTTTCAGTGGCGCGGCCAGATTGACAGTGAAAGCCACCGACAAAGTCTTGCGGACAATGGCTCCGCTGCCGACGCGATTCAAAAAGGCGATAACCGCTACCAAGGCCAAGGCATCAACCTAGGGCCGGTGCTGACGTGGCGCATCAGTGAAGACGAAACCCTGAGCTGGCAATCTTTTGTGCAAAGCGGCGCCTGGAACAGCAGCACGCGCTACAGCAACCAGGTGTTGGCAGGTAGCCCCGCGCTCGATGGCGACACCAACAACGAAGGCGGCTGGGAATTTGCCCGCAGCCGTCTGCAATGGGTGAATAATTTTTCTGCGGATGAGCGTATCGAAGTCAAAGCTGGTATCCAGGCTTCGCGTGGCCGATTTGACAACCAAAGCCAGGGCGCGGGTGCGCTGCAGCAACGCACCGTCGGCGATAACCGCGAAACCTCGCTTACCCAGACAGGTAATTACACGCGGTTGATCAACGAAGCGCACAGCCTTGCGCTCGGCTGGGATCTCGAACTGCGCCAACGCGACGAGACGCGCAATGCCAGCGTGCAAGGTCTAGCCTTGATAAGCGGCTTGGAAGGCCAGGCGTTTTCCGCACAAGTGCAAAAAACTGCGCTCTTTGTGCAGGATGAATGGCAGGTTTCGCCGCAATGGTCGGCCACGCTAGGCCTGCGCCATGAGCGCATCGCCACGCAAAGTACCGGCCGGGAAATAGACCTGAGTCATACCAGCGCCGTCCTCACGCCCATGCTGCATGTGGCTTATAAATTGGATGCGGCTGGCAAAGACCTGGTGCGTGCGAGCCTGACCCGCAGTTATAAAGCGCCGGACATCAGCACTTTGCTGGCCCGTCCTTCGCCCAATACCTTATATGCCGACCTAAGCCAAAGCAATACTGCGCTGGCCCCGGACAGTGTGGGCAACCCTGCGTTGCGGCCTGAACTAGCAACCGGCTTGGACTTGACTTATGAAAAATATCTGTCTGGTGGTGGTCTGTTTAGCGCAGGTATTTTTTATCGCGAGATTAGTGATTTGGTGCGCGGCGTGACTAGCTTGCAGGCCAGCCCAGGCTATGGCACGGCACCGCGCTGGGTGTCCCAAGCGAGCAATTTTTCGTCGGGTCGGGCGGCGGGGCTAGAGCTGGAACTCAAAGGACGCGCTGGTGAATTGTTGCCTGTGTTATTTGATGCCAAGCTGCCCTTGAGCTTGCGCAGCGCACTGAATTACTACCGCTCCGAAGTGGATACCTTGCCCGGACCGTACAACCGCTTAGATGGGCAACAGCCTTGGTCCGGCACTTTCGGGATAGATTACCGTTTCAACACGATGCCGCTGACCATGGGAGGAAGCTTGGCCTTCACGCCTGACTTTATGACACGCCAAAGCATTAGCCAAACCCTGGACCAGGGCCGCAGTCGCAGCATCGATATGTTTGCGCGGTGGACGGTCAATGACAAGGCATCGATGCGTCTGGCACTGAGCAATATTGCGCCGCTGGCCAATGAATCACTGAGCAGTAACAGTAATGGAGCCAGTGTTTACAACGCTCGACTGGCGCGCACCGGCATTAACTTCAGTACTGAATTCAAGCTTTAGGCACTTGCGCCCATGCCCTGGTGCCTAAGAAGCGCGTCCATGCTGGGCTCGCGTCCGCGAAAGGCTTTGAAGGATTCCATGGCAGGGCGGCTGCCGCCGGCTTCCAGGATCGCTTGCAGGTATTTTTTGCCGGTGGCGGGGTCGGGCGTGCCTTGGGCGTCGGCGCTTTCTTCAAAGGCCGCATAGGCATCGGCGCTCAGCACTTCGGCCCATTTGTAGCTGTAGTAGCCCGCTGCATAACCACCGGCGAAAATATGGCTAAAGGTATGCATCGAGCGGTTGAATTCAGGGCTGGGTAGCACGGCGACTTCGGCGCGTACTATTTGCAGCAATTCCATGAAGTCCGCTGCCGGGTCATGTGCGCTATGCAGCAGCATGTCAAACAAAGCAAATTCGATTTGGCGCAGGGTTTGCATGCCGCTTTGGAAGTTGCGCGCTGCCAGCATTTTGTCGAACAATGCGCGTGGCAGGGGCTGACCACTGTCCACATGGGCAGTCATGTGGCGGATCACATTCCATTCCCAACAAAAGTTTTCCATAAACTGGCTGGGCAACTCCACCGCGTCCCACTCCACGCCGCTGATACCTGCCACGTCGCGCTCGCTCACTTGCGTTAGCAAATGGTGCAGGCCATGGCCGCATTCGTGGAATAAGGTGATCACATCGTCATGCGTGAGCAAGGCCGGTTTTTCCACACCATCGACCTGTGTACCCAGCGCAAAATTGCAGACCAGATGCGCTACCGGCGTTTGCAATGTACCGGTATCGGGCCGCAACCAGCGGCCCAGCACACCGTCCATCCAGGCGCCGCCGCGCTTGCCGCTGCGGGCACTGGGGTCCAGGTAAAACTGGCCTATCAAGCTACCCTGGCGCTCGATCCGGAAAAACTTAACTTCCGGGTGCCACACCGGCGCGCTGTCGGCGCTGATGCTGACGTCAAACAAGGTCTCGACGATTTTGAACAAACCTGCCAAGACCTTGGGCGCAGTGAAGTACTGCTTAACTTCCTGTTCGCTAAAGGCGTAGCGCGCTTCTTTGAGCTTCTCGCCGATATAGGGCCAGTCCCATGCCTGTGGGTCATGCAGGTTCAAATGTTCGGCAGCAAAGGCGCGTAGCTCGGCCACGTCTTTTTCGGCAAAAGGGCGGGCCTTAGCGCCTAGGTCGCGCAGAAAGCGGATTACCGTGTCGGGCGAGTCCGCCATCTTGGGCGCAATCGACAGCGCCGCAAAGTTGCCAAAGCCCAGCAAAGCGGCCTCTTCTTTGCGCAACGCCAATATCTCTTGCATGTTGGCACTATTGTCAAATTGGTGCATCTCCGTTGGCGCTTGTGTGGAGGCGCGCGTGGCGTATGCACGGTACAAAGTCTGGCGCAAGGCGCTGCTGTGCGCAAACTGCATCACCGGCAGGTAGCAGGGCATTTTGAGCGTGAGTTTGTAGCCTTCTTTGCCTTCGGCTTGGGCTGCTGCAAGGGCGGTGTCCCGCACATCGGCAGGCACGCCATCGACTTCGTCCGCATTCGCGTAATAGGCAAAGGCATCGGTCGCATCCAGTGCGTTTTCGCTGAACTTTTGGCTCAGTTCGGCCAGGCGTTCTTGAATCTGCGCAAAGCGTTCTCGTGCGCTACCGGTCAGTTCTGCACCGCCCAACACGAAGTTACGGATCGCGTTTTTGTGCGCTTGTTGTTGCTCCGTGTTCAAGCTGGCCAGGTCCATGGCTTTGTACTTAGCATAGAGCTTTTCATCTGCGCCCAGGCGGGTAAAAAAATCGGTCACTTTAGGCAGGGCCGCGTTGTAAGCAGCTCGCAGCGCCGGGCTGTCGTTCACGCTATTGAGGTGGCTGACCGCGCCCCAGGCCACGCCTAGGTTTTCTACCGCCACGTCCAAAGTGGCCGATAGCGCCAGCCATTGTGCGGGGAACTGCGGGGCGGTCACGGCAGTGAGTGCCGTCTGCGACTGCGCCAACAAGGCCTCAATGGCCGGCTCGACATGCTCTGGCGTTATTGCGTCAAAGCGCGGCAGGCCGTGGCTAAGCAAAGGGTTGTCACTCATACCAGGCGCTCCGCAGATTCCAAGGTGTTGACGAGCAGCATGGTGATGGTCATGGGGCCGACGCCACCGGGCACCGGGGTAATGTGGCCGGCTACTTCGCGCACGCCCGCGTAGTCCACATCACCGCACAGCTTGCCCTCGGCATTGCGGTTCATACCCACGTCGATGACCACAGCGCCGGGCTTGACCATATCGGCCGTCAGCACATTGACTTTGCCCACTGCGGCCACGATGACATCGGCTTGCAGCGTCATGGCTTTGAGGTCTTTAGTGCCACTGTGGCAAATAGTGACGGTCGCGTTTTGTTGCAGCAACAGCATGGCCATGGGTTTGCCCACGATATTGCTGCGGCCGATGACAACCGCGTGTTTGCCCCGCAAGTCATAGCCAATGGATTCGATCATCTTCATGCAGCCATAAGGCGTACAGGGTAGAAAGCCGGGCTGCCCCACCATCAAAGCACCGGCGCTGGCGATATGGAAACCATCGACGTCTTTTTCGGGTGCGATAGCTTCAATCACTTTGTTGGCGTCGATATGTTTGGGCACCGGCAACTGCACCAAAATACCGTGGATGGCTGGATCTTTGTTAAGTGCGTCAATGCGTGCCAGCAGGGCCGCTTCGGTCATATCGGCGTCGTAGCGCTCTAGCACCGAATGCAGACCCGCATCCGCGCAGGCCTTCACTTTGTTGCGCACATAGACCTGCGAGGCCGAGTTCTCTCCCACCAGCAACACCGCCAGGCCTGGCGTAATACCACGCGCTTTGAGCGCATCAGCGCGGCGCATAACGTCAGCGCGTAATTGGGCAGACAGCGCATTGCCGTCAATGATGGAAGCGGCGTGGGGTGTTGTCATGGCTTAGGCCTTGCGGGTAAGTTGAAATATAAAAAAGGAAGGGCATGGGGTAGTGGTTAGGCGCCGCTGGGCCGTCTGTGCCCCGTGCGTGTGCTACGCCAAAGCGCATAAGAGTGGTTCAGCCCTTAGGGTTGGACTGGCCCAGGGCGATTTTCAGCAGGTCGGCCACAGTGTTAGCGCTGAGCTTTTCCATAATGTTCGCTCGGTGCGCTTCCACCGTTTTGATGCTGATGCCCAGGTCGTCGGCGATTTGTTTATTCAGGCGCCCGGCCACAATGCGTTCCAATACTTGCGATTCGCGCATGGTCAGTTTGGACAGCAAAGAATCTCTGCTGGCGGCCAGTTGCGAGTCGGCAAATGACTCCTTGGCGTGGTCCAGCATTTGCTCTACCAGGCGTACCAAATCGGCTTCTTTGAAGGGCTTTTGGATAAAGTCCATCGCGCCTTTTTTCATGGTGTCCACCGCCATGGGGACATCACCGTGGCCGGTAATAAACACGATGGGCAGGGGTGAGCGAATTTCAATCAGGCGGGCTTGCAGCTCCAATCCGGTCATGCCGCCCATGCGGATATCGACGAGAAGGCAGGCCACTTCGCGGGCGTCGTAGCGGCTGAGAAAGGATTCGGCGGAGTCAAAGCAGCGCACCCGGTAGCCCTTGCCTTCGAGCAGCCATTGCACGGAGTCGCGCACCGCTTCGTCGTCATCAACGACATACACAGTACCTTTTTTCGGGAGCAAACTATTGGAAGATTCCTGCATTGTTTTTCTCGCTTGATGCAAACTTCTTTTCTTATCGTGCGGCTTTATGTAAGGGGCAGCCAGAACGTGAACTTACAGCCGGTAACTGCGCCTTTATTGTAGAGGTTCTCTGCTGTCAGGCGCCCGCGGTGCGACTCGACGATAGAGCGGCACAGGCTTAGCCCGATGCCCATGCCCTCTGCCTTGGTGGAGAAGAAGGCTTCGTACAGGCGCGGCATCACATCCGGGGCAATGCCTTTGCCGCTGTCCTGTACCGAAAATTCAATACTCTTCTTGCCCTCGAAAATACTAGCGACCACGCGCAATTCCACAATGCGATCGGGGCTGGCGCGCTGCGCTGCATCCACCGATTCAGCTGCATTGCGCAGCAAATTGACCAGTACCTGCTCGATCAAAATCCGGTCCACTAGCAAGGCCGGCAGGCGACCGGCCACATTGCAGTTCAGGCGCACATTAAAGCGGCGCAGCTCAATGTCGGCCAACTCCAGCGAAGCGGCCACCATAGGCTCTACTTCAGCCAGCATGCGGTTGGGTTCGCTGCGTTTAACAAAGCTGCGGATGCGGTGAATGATCTGTCCCGCGCGCTGCGCCTGCCTAGCTGTTTTGTCCAGCGCGCCCAGCAGTTCATCCTGCGTAATTTGTTGGTCTTTGATGCGCGAGACCATTCCGTTGCAATAGTTGTTAATAGCGGTAAGCGGTTGGTTGAGTTCGTGCGCCACGCTAGAGGCCATCTCGCCCATGGTGATCATGCGGCTGGCGCTTTGGGCGCGTTCGGCTTGTGTCGCCGCTTGTTCCTCGGCCAGGCGGCGGCTGCTGATGTCGGTGGCGATCACCATTTGCGCCAGGCGCCCGTCCACCCAACCCAGGTAGCGGGTGCGTACCTCCAACCACTTGCCTAGGGCGCTGATATAGATTTCGGCGCTTTCGGCATCCGCCTCGGCCAGGGTGTTAAGCGGCAGGCCTGCAAACAAGTCCACATCGTCACTTTGGTTGTCGTGGTTGGTGCGGCTTTGCGGCACGCCGGCCTCGGCTACCAGTTGCAAGTGTCCGCCCGCCGCGGTACCAAACCACTGGCGGTACAGCTTGTTGGCAAACACCAATTCGTCACTGCCCAGAGGCGCCACCGAGATGGATGCATCCAGTGCTTCCAGCACAGTGGTAAAGCGCTGGTGCGAGGCAGACAACTGCTCGCGCACCCGGTTGGGCTCGGTAATGTCGGTCATGGAGGTGACCCAGCCGGTTTGCGTGCCCATAGCGTCGATGAGCGGCGCCACATACAAGCGGGCATCAAACAAGCCGCCATCGCGGCGCTTAACGCGCACCTGGATGCCGCCCTGGCTGGTCTTGCCCGACAACTCTTGGCTCAGCAGGGTCGACAGCTCTTCGCGATCGCTTTCGGGCCAATAGGGGAAGGGCGCGGTGCGATCCACCAGTTCGGACTCGCTCAAACCGGTCATCATGCAAAAAGCCGCGTTCACATAGGTAATGCGCCCCTGCAAGTCCATGGCGCGCATGCCGGTGAGCATGGAGTTTTCCATGGCCCGACGGAAATTGGTCTCGGATAGCAACGCCTGCTGCGCTTGCAAACGCTTGCGGCTGTGGCGCCAATTGGCAATCAGCATCCAGGCGGTCATCACGCTCAGGGCGCTGACCAGCCAGAACAAGCCGGTGCCGATCACACCCATGGACGCGCGGTAGGCCTCGGCGCGCACCGTCAAGTCTGAGCCCACGGGCGAGACCGCCATGGAGTAGCTGCTGGGCTTGCGGGTCCAGGGCAGGATTTGGCTCACCGGCCTCTTGATGGGCAGAGCCACGCCGGCCACCACATTGCCTTTGGCGTCCAGCAGCGAAATGCCGTAGCGGGCGGCAATTTCGTTGGGAATGCCATAGCGGTACAAGCCGTCGATCGACAGCTCGGTCAGGATGACGCCTGCGGGCTGGCCTTTTTCCACCAGGGGGATATAGAGCTGCAACAAGGGCGCGCCCGCGCCGGTCGTGGGCTGCATCAGATAGACGACCTGGCGCTGCGCTGTGGCCCACTTAAAGGCGTAGTCGCCATCGGCGTCAAGCGCGACGGCGTTGCTGCCATAGGCTGGGTACGTCCAATTAAAGGTGGCGCCGCCGCTGGAGCGCAAGCGCTTTTGTGCATCCAACCAGGCCGCGCCATGTAATTCGGGGTATTGGTTGAGCAGGGCGATCACCCGCAGGCGAAAGGCGCGCGCGTCCAACTCGTGGCTGCCTAGCTCTCGACCTAGCGCAACGAACTGCTCTTGGCGCTCCAGCAGACGAAGGCGCATTTGCTGCTGGGTGTATTCCACATCTCGGCGCACGCCTTCCTGCTCGCGGTCGCCCTCTTCTATTTGTAAATACACCAGCGCCGAAACAATGGCCGCCATAAACAACACCACTGCCGCTAACGGCGCAAGCATGGCCACCCGGTCCTGGCGCTGCGGCGATAGCCTGCGCCACCAGCGGCTGGCCCGCTTGACCGTGGACAGGTCCGGGTCGGCTTGCAGCGAATAGGTCTCGGCATTGGACATCTGGTAAGTGTAGAGCCCGCTTATGCGCCTTAATTTGGGTAATTTAAAATTTCACATTACAAAATACTAAAGCATGATTTGAAATTTTGGTAAAGTTGTGGGAGAATTCAATCCTGTACGCTACAAGCACCACACCAGCAGGAGACGCCATGACAAGCACCGCGCAAAACAACGCTACGTCCTTACCTTTGGGTATCGGTAGTGACATTGACAATCAAGAGACACGGGAGTGGATGGACGCCTTGTCGGCCGTCATCGAGGCCGAAGGCCCCGAGCGAGCGCACTTCTTGTTAGAGCAGCTGCTGGAACATGCCCGCCAAAAAAGCATTGATATGCCTTTTTCGGCTACCACCGGGTACGTCAACACCATCGAGCCCGACCACGAAGAGCGTTCGCCGGGCAATCTGGAAATCGAAGAGCGACTGCGCGCTTATATGCGCTGGAACGCGATGGCCATGGTCGTCAAGGCCAACCGCCACGATCCGGCAGACGGCGGCGATCTGGGTGGTCACATTGGCTCCTTTGCTTCGCTGGCCAGTTTGTTCGGCGCGGGTTTTAACCATTTTTGGCACGCCGAAAGCGAGAACCATGGCGGCGACTGCCTGTTTATTCAAGGCCATGTCGCGCCCGGCGTCTATGCCCGCGCTTACCTGGAAGGGCGCCTGAGCGAAGAACAGTTGCTCAACTTTCGCCAGGAAGTAGATGGAAAGGGTTTGTCCAGCTACCCGCACCCCAAGCTGATGCCCGAGTTCTGGCAGTTCCCCACCGTGTCCATGGGCTTAGGGCCGCTGATGGCGATTTACCAGGCGCGATTCTTAAAGTATTTGCACGCTCGTGGTATCGCGAACACCGAAAACCGCAAGGTCTGGGTGTTCTGTGGCGACGGCGAGATGGACGAGGTCGAGTCCCTGGGCGCTATCGGACTAGCAGCGCGCGAAAAGCTGGACAACCTAATTTTTGTCATCAACTGCAATTTGCAGCGCCTGGATGGTCCGGTGCGCGGCAACGGAAAAATCATCCAGGAGTTAGAGGGCGAATTCCGTGGCGCAGGTTGGAATGTGATCAAGCTGGTCTGGGGCAGCAGCTGGGACCCGCTGCTGGCGCGCGACAAAGACGGCGCCTTGCGTAAGATCATGATGGATACCGTGGACGGCGACTACCAAGCCATGAAGGCCAACGACGGCGCCTATGTGCGCAAACATTTCTTCGGCAAGCACCCCAGCACCGCCAAAATGGTGGAGCACATGAGCGACGCAGAAATTTTTGAATTGCGCCGTGGCGGCCACGATTCCAAAAAAGTCTATGCTGCTTACCACCAGGCAGTCAACCACAAAGGCCAGCCGACGGTGCTCTTGATCAAAACCATCAAAGGTTTTGGTATGGGCAAAAGCGGCGAAGGCAAAAACAATGTGCACCAGACCAAGAAGCTGACGGACGAGGACATTAAAGCCTTTCGCGATCGCTTCAATATTCCGGTTCCGGATAGCGAACTGGCCAAAATTCCGTTTTACAAACCAGCGGACGACACGCCCGAAATGCGCTATTTGCATGAGCGCCGCAAAGCCCTGGGCGGCTACCTGCCGCACCGCCGCGTCAAAGCCGACGAGCAATTTACCGTCCCGTCTTTAGACACTTTCAAAGCCGTCATCGAGCCCACTGTAGAAGGTCGTGAGATCTCTACCACCCAGGCCTATGTGCGTTTCCTCACCACGCTTTTGCGCGACAAAGCCATAGGCCCGCGGGTGGTACCTATTTTGGTAGACGAGGCGCGCACCTTTGGCATGGAAGGCTTGTTCCGTCAGATCGGTATTTACAACCCGGACGGTCAGCTATACACCCCGGTCGATAAAGACCAGGTGATGTATTACAAAGAAGACAAGCAAGGCCAGATTTTGCAAGAAGGCATTAATGAGGCGGGTGGCATGAGCAGCTGGATTGCGGCGGCGACCAGCTACAGCACCAGCAACCGCATCATGATTCCGTTTTATGTGTACTACTCGATGTTTGGCTTTCAGCGCATCGGCGATTTGGCTTGGGCGGCGGGCGATATGCAGGCGCGTGGCTTTTTGCTGGGTGGCACCTCGGGCCGCACTACGCTCAACGGAGAAGGCTTGCAGCATGAAGACGGGCACAGCCATATCCTGGCCGGTACCATTCCTAATTGCCTGAGCTACGACCCCACGTTTGCCCATGAAGTGGCGGTCATCATGCACCATGGCTTAAAGCGCATGGTCGAAAAGCAAGACAATGTTTTTTACTACATCACCCTGCTAAACGAAAACTACGCCATGCCCGGCCTCACAGCGGGTACCGAAGCGCAAATCATCAAAGGCATGTATTTATGCAAACCCGGTGCGGCGCAAACCAAGGCCAACAAAGGCGCGGCGCGCGTGCAGTTGCTGGGCTCGGGCACCATCTTGCGCGAATCGATTGCCGCGCAAGCGCTGCTGGCGCAGGATTGGGGCGTACAGGCGGACGTGTGGAGCTGCCCCAGCTTTAACGAGCTGACGCGCGAAGGCCAGGATTGCGAGCGTTTCAATATGCTGCACCCGCTAGAAAAAGCGCGTGTGCCTTTTGTCAGCCAGCAACTCGAAGGTCACAGCGGCCCAGTGGTAGCGGCTACCGACTACATGAAAGCCTATGCCGAGCAGATTCGCCCCTTCATTCCCAAAGGTCGCGCCTACAAAGTGCTGGGTACTGACGGTTTTGGCCGCAGCGACTTTCGCAGCAAGCTGCGCGAGCACTTCGAGGTGAATCGCCATTACATCGTGCTGGCCGCGCTGAAGGCTTTGCAGGAAGAGGGCGCTGTCACGGCAGAAGCGGTGGCACAGGCGATTGCCAATTACGGCATCAAAGCCGATAAGATCAATCCGCTGCACGCTTAAATTCCCGGGAGACACACCATGGCAAATATTGAAATCCACGTACCCGACATCGGTGATTTTGACGAAGTCACTGTGATTGAATTACTGGTCAAAGTGGGCGACACCATCGAGGCCGAACAAAGCCTGATTACTGTGGAGAGCGATAAAGCTTCGATGGAAATTCCTTCTGCAGCTGCTGGTGTGGTGACCGCGATAAAGGTGGCATTGGGCGACAAGGTCAAACAAGGCTCGCTGGTGGTGATGCTGGAAGTTGCTGCGGGTGCGGCTGCTGCGGCGCCTGCTGCGCCAGTCAGTGCACCCGTAGAGAACCCCTCGGCACTGGCGGCTACCCCCGTTGCGGCTGCGGTATCAACGCCTATTGCCCCACTGGCCAACGCGCCATCAGCTGCACCCATGGTGGGCGCAGCGCCCGCGCATGTGCCAGGTACCCCGGCCCCCGGCTTGCCGCATGCATCCCCTTCAGTGCGAAAGTTTGCGCGCGAGCTAGGCGTGCCTATCGATGAAGTCAAAGGCAGCGGCCCCAAAGGTCGCATTACGCAGGACGATATACAGGGCTTCACCAAGGCGGTGATGGCCGGCGCCACTCAGACCAAAGCCCAGGGCGCAAAAGCTCCGGCGGCCTCCGGCGGTGACGGCGCGGCCTTAGGGCTCATCCCCTGGCCCAAAGTCGATTTCGCCAAGTTCGGCCCCATCGAGCGCAAAGAGATGGGCCGCATCAAGAAAATCAGCGGCGCCAATTTGCTGCGCAACGCCATCATGATTCCGGCGGTCACCAACCATGATGACGCCGACATCACCGAGCTGGAAGCCTTTCGTCTGCTGACCAACAAGGAAAACGAAAAGAGTGGTGTCAAAGTCACCATGCTGGCTTTCCTGATCAAGGCTTGCGTGGCGGCGCTGAAAAAATTCCCCGACTTCAATAGCAGCCTGGACGGCGACGCGCTGGTCTATAAAAACTATTGGCACATCGGCTTTGCTGCCGACACGCCCAATGGCCTGATGGTGCCGGTGCTCAAAGACGCAGATCAAAAAGGCGTGCTGCAAATCAGCCAGGAAATGGGCGAGCTGGCCAAGAAGGCCCGCGAAGGCAAGTTAAGCCCCGCCGAAATGAGCGGCGCCACTTTCACCATCTCCAGCTTGGGCGGTATTGGCGGGCGTTATTTCACGCCCATCATCAACGCGCCCGAAGTCGCTATTTTGGGCGTGTGCAAAAGCCAGACGGAGCCGGTGTGGAATGGTAAAGAATTTGTGCCGCGTTTGATGCTGCCCTTGTCACTGACCTGGGACCACCGTGTCATTGATGGCGCCTCCGCAGCGCGCTTTAATGCCTATCTGGGCCAAATCCTCGGCGACTTTCGTCGCGTGCTCCTTTAAACCTTTGCGGGGCCAAGTGCTGCCTCATACAGCGCTGTCCCCAACCGATTGAGAACGACATGGCACTCCTCCACATCCAGGTCCCGGACATTGGCGACTTTGACGAAGTCACCGTCATTGAAATATTGGTGAAGCCCGGCGACACCATTGCGCCCGAGCAAAGCCTAATTACCGTGGAGTCAGATAAAGCCTCTATGGAAATCCCCTCCAGTCACGGTGGCGTGGTGCAGGAACTGAAAGTGCAATTGGGCGACAAGGTCAAGCAAGGGTCGATGGTCTTGGTGCTGCAAGGCGAGGGCGCTGCGCTCGCCCCGACTGCGGCCAGTGCATCTGCCGGCACGGCGCCCGCTGCGCCCGCATCTGCTTCTGCCTCCGCAAGTACACCCGCTGCGCCTGCCACTCCCGTCATTGCGAGCGAAGCGAAGCAATCCATGCCCGCGTCCAGCTACACCGGCGTTGTCGATATGGACTGCGACCTGCTGGTCCTAGGCGCAGGCCCCGGCGGCTATTCAGCCGCCTTTCGCGCGGCAGACCTGGGCCTGAAAGTCATTTTGGTAGAGCGCTACGCTAGCCTGGGCGGCGTGTGCCTGAATGTGGGCTGCATCCCATCCAAAGCTTTGTTGCACGTAGCCGCTGTGATGGACGAAGTCAGCCACATGGCCGACCTGGGTGTGGACTTTGGCGTACCCGCAGTCAATATCGACAAACTACGCGGCTACAAAGAAAAAGTAGTGGGCAAGCTCACCGGCGGTCTGGCGGCTATGGCCAAAATGCGCAAAGTCACGACAGTGCGCGGCTATGGAGTGTTTGTGGGAAGTCACCACATTGAAGTGCAAGAAACCAGCGGCAGCGCACAAGAAAAAACCGGCGGCAAAAAAGTGCTCGGCTTTAAAAACTGCATCATCGCCGCAGGCAGCCAAGCGGTGCGCCTGCCCTTCATGCCAAACGACCCACGCGTGGTGGACAGCACCGGCGCGCTAGAACTCAAAGAAGTGCCTAAGCGCATGCTGATACTGGGCGGCGGCATCATTGGCCTAGAGATGGGCACGGTCTATAGCACCTTGGGTGCACGCCTGGATGTGGTGGAAATGATGGATGGTCTGATGCAAGGCGCGGACCGCGACCTGGTCAAGGTCTGGCAAAAGATGAACGCCAAGCGCTTTGACAACATCATGCTCAAAACCAAAACCGTGGGCGCACGCGCTTTGCCGCAAGGCATTGAGGTCACGTTTGAAAGCGCTGAACCCGGAGGCACGGCCCCCGCGCCGCAGGTGTACGACTTGGTGTTGCAAGCCGTGGGCCGCACGCCTAATGGCAAGAAGATTGCCGCCGACAAAGCTGGTGTGGCGGTTACCGACCGGGGCTTTATAAACGTGGATATTCAGATGCGCACCAACGTGCCGCACATCTTCGCCATTGGCGATATCGTGGGTCAGCCCATGCTGGCGCACAAAGCAGTGCACGAAGCGCATGTGGCCGCTGAAGTCATCGCGGGCGAACTGCAAGGCAACAAGGAACTCGCCGCTGCGGCCTTTAACGCCCGCGTCATTCCCAGCGTGGCCTACACCGACCCCGAAGTGGCCTGGGTTGGCCTAACTGAAGACCAGGCCAAAGCCCAAGGCATCAAGGTGAAAAAAGGCCTGTTCCCTTGGACCGCTTCAGGCCGCGCGATTGCCAACGGGCGCGACGAAGGCTTTACCAAGTTACTGTTTGACGACTCACCCCAAGCCGATGGACACGGCAAGATATTGGGCGGCGGCATCGTCGGCACGCACGCAGGTGACATGATTGGCGAGATTGCGCTGGCGATTGAAATGGGCGCGGACGCCGTGGACATCGGTAAGACGATTCACCCGCATCCGACGCTGGGGGAATCCATTGGTATGGCGGCGGAAGTGGCGCATGGGTCTTGTACGGATTTGCCGCCGGCGAAGAGGTAGTGTCGCTCAGCGTGCCCGGTCGGAAATATTTGCGTGATTCCTTGTCCAAGGCTAGGCGCAAAAACTAGTATTTCCTAGTAGTGAACAATCACTCATTGGATATTAAGTCGCCGATGTTTATGAAAATATTTGATTGTGTGGTCGGTGTCAACCAAATTCAATAATGCATATTGTTTTAGTTAGTGAGTCCAAAATACCTGCGCTCCAATACGGAGGAACAGAGCGAATTGTTCAGTGGCTGGCACAGTTTTTTGTAAAGCAAGGACATAAAGTCACCTTGATTGCATTGCCTGGCTCTAAGCTGGACGGCGTGACGTGCACCCCGGTAGTCAATGCAAAGCAAGCCTTGCTTGCCATTCCCCAGAGTGCGGATGTAGTGCATTTCCATGGTTGGGAGCCCACCCAGGCGCTGGAAATACCTTGGCTTTGCACCTTGCATGGAAATACCACGGAACCTGAAAAGCTGCCGACAAACACGGTGTGCATCAGTCAAGACCATGCCCGCAGACACCAGCGCTCTGTTGTGGTGTACAACGGCATCGATCCGCAGGAATTTGTCTATCAAGCCAAAAAGCAAGACTATTTATTGTTTTTCTCCAAAATCAGGCGACGCGTCAAAGGCGCCAGGCGTGCGTTGACGCTGGCAGCGAATGTCCAAAGCCCCTTGGTGATGGTGGGCGGCTACCGAAGCGATCTGCTGAAGACAGGGGGTTGGTGGGACAGTTGGCGTTCTGACGTAAGGGTTGTCGGTGAAGCCGGGGGAGCGGAAAAAGCCCGATGGTTTTCACAAGCGAAGGCCTTGCTGTTTCCGATTGACTGGGAGGAGCCTTTTGGTTTGGTGTTGATGGAGTCCTTGATTTCTGGAACACCTGTGGTGGCAACGCCGCGAGGATCAGTGACCGAATTGATTCCGCCCGAGGTCGGTGCATTGTTTGATAAAGACGAAGATTTCCCAGCGGCTTTGGACCGTACCTTGGCATGCAGGCCAGAAGATTGCCGCGATTGGGTGATGTCACGGTTTACGGTGGACCATTGCGCCAACGCGTATTTCCAGCTCTACCAACGCTTAGTAGATGGAGAAAATGTATTTGGGCAATAAACAGCAGCGGTATGCAAAGCCTGCGTAGCCCACTAGCAGCGGCTAGCCGTGGTCGGACTCGGGCACACGCCGAGGTCATAATGTGTCGGGCGCTGATGGGGTTCGAGTCACAATGAAATTGCTCACCATAGCCCTAGAACTCCTTATGACCATGCATATACGCCACCAATAACCAAACACATTCGTAGTGCAATCACATTTTTTTTACCTACTGTGGTTAAAGTTGCGTTATGGGGCCGAGCGCTGGCCTTTTGGGTGGCAATTACGCAATCTGTTTCGCTGGTTGCGTGTCAGATATACATCCACGCATGCGGGTTCATTTGCCCCTCTGCCTGCTTTGAATACTGCTCAGAGCGCGCGTTTAAAAGCATATTGCAAATTGCAAGGCCCGATCGAGTTGACGGTGCCAACCAAAATAGCACGCGACATGGGATTGCGCGAAGGCAGCCATTACGTGGGTGATTTGCTGCGCTGTTTATACCCTCGGTTTTTGAATCAACGTTTTTATAAAGAATTTGGCGACGTCAACTGGATACCCGCTGCACCGGCATTCGTTAAAAGTCGGCCCATAAGCAAAGACAACCACACCGCCGTATTGTTGCCCATGGATGTGCGGCGGCATATGTTTTTTCCACACGACCCGTTTTCATTTGATAGCAAAATTGCAGCAATGGTATGGCGCGGCGCCAGTTTTCAGCCGCACCGCCAGCTGTTTTTGCAGCAGAGTAGCGCAATTAAAAACTGCGATGCCGGTGACCCTGGACTGCCCTCAGACCATGCGCAATTTAGGCCTTGGCTCAGCGTTTATCAGCAACTTCGCTTCAAGTACATTATTTCCATTGAAGGCAATGACGTGGCCACGAATTTAAAGTGGATCATGCATTCCAATTCGCTGTGCCTGATGGCTAAGCCTAAATTTGAAACCTGGTTTTTAGAAAGCCAACTGCAAGCCGGGGTGCACTATGCTGAAATTGCGGAAGACTTTAGCAATTTGCAGCAAGTATTCGATTACTACGAAAGCCATCCTGAAGCGGCCTTGGCTATCATCGGCGAAGCGCAAGCCTACACACGCCAATTTCTGGATACGGCGTCAGAGCGCTTGCTGACGCAACATGTTTGCCAGGCCTATTTCGAAGCGGTTTCCCCTGCTGCAAAGCATGAAAGGGCATGACCGTTTTTAAGGTGCGGCAACTGTCCAGATATTGTTTTAGTTTGTTGTATGCTTTTCGTTTTCTCTTTGCAGGGGACTGTGCGTTGATTGTCTATGACACCTCTTTAGACCTTTACAAAACGCTGCGATAGCCTTCGAGCCGCTTGGCCCAATAATCCGCAGTGATTTGGTCAATTCGCACCCCGGTGCGCTCATTGGCGGCGTGGATGAATTTTCCCGAACCTATGTAAATACCTACATGCGAGTTGGGCGAACCTAATGTATTAAAGAACACCAAGTCGCCTGGCTGCGCTGCAAGGGCCGGTATGGGGCGGGCTTTGCCGGCGATGTCAGCGGCGCTGCCACGTATGTCCACCCCAGCGGACTCTTTGTACACAAAGCTCACCAGGCCTGAGCAGTCAAAGCCAGTGTGCAATTTTTTACCGTTATAGACATAGTTGCGGTCCAGCATAGCCATCGCCTGCATCACGACATCTTGTCTGTGGGTAGACAGGGGCACTTGGGAGTTGGCGGGGGGCTGATTGGATTGCTCAGCTTGCCGGCTCGTCGTGGAGCAGCCAACTAACGCGGCCAGCAGCAGGCCAACTACCAGATTAAAAAATGGACTGTTTGCCATCAGGTTGACGCCCACATCTTGCTAGTATTGTTGATCGGCATATTTCAAGGTCCGCCAGCAACTAACGACTGCTATGACCGAAAGTCCCAAGGCGAGGTAGATCACCAAGATGTAGCTCTGGGTCAGATCAAAAACCTTGCCGGCCAGCACCGGCCCCAGCAAATTACCTAAGGCAGCGCCGGTGTAAAGCGTGCCGATGATGGCCGATACGGATTTGCCGCCAAATAATTCCATGCAAATAGCTGGCAGCAGCGACACGATGCTGCCGTAGCTCAAACCAAAGCACAGGGCAAAAATGGAAAACAGCCAAGGCTCTTGCGCGCCCGCCCATAAGAAGTAGGTCAGGCCCATCAGGCATTGCCTCAGCAACAGGGTTTGAATGCGCCCCCATCGGTTTGCCACCCAGGCGATGCCAAAGCGGCCCGTTACGCTGCCGATGCCGATCAAACCCACCAGCCCTACCGCCTGCGCGTCTGGCAGGCCCGCGTCCCTGGCCGCTGCGGATATATGGGCAAAGGGAATGAACATGACCGGTGCACTAATCAGGGCACAGAGGTAAAGCCAGCGAAACACCGGCGTCTTGAGCGCTTGGACAAGCGTTAGACCGCTGGCCTGACCGCTAGCGCCTGTGCCCATGGACGGTGCCCGTTCCAAAAGATAAGCGGCACCGCAGCCCAAAAGCAGCACCCCCAGCGCCATGGCTTGCAGGGTTTCGCGCCAAGAAATGTGGCCCAAGAGATAGCTGACGGCGACCGGCACGATGAGCGTGCCCGCGCCCACCCCGGAACCGGCGATGCCCGAGGCCAGCACCCGGCGCTGGGTAAACCAGGGCTGCACGGCGGCAATGGCGGGCGTATACACAAATGCAATACCTAGCCCCACCAGCAGTCCAAAGCTGAGGTAAATACTGCCCAGGGTTTGCGCCAGGCTGGTGAAATACAAACCCAGCGCGACCAGGACCATGCCTGTGACACAGACGATGCGGGGCCCCCAACGGTCCGCCAATATGCCACCCAGCGCGCCCAACACAAAGTAAACCAAACCACATAAGCCAAAGACCATAGAAACATCGGCCCTTTGCGCAGAAAACTCTTTGGCAAAGTTTTCAAAGAAGGCGGCGAAGGAATAGGAAACGCCGAAAATCACCGTCAGGCAAACAAAACTCGCCCAGACCATGAGCCAGGCTTTTGGGGGTTCTGACGGTGTAGGGCTTTCGGGCATCAATGCTTGTCTCCAGTGGCCTGAATGTATAGCAAGCCTGTAAGCGCACTATGGCGGGTGTTGATTTTTGGAAAAATTGATTTAGCTCAAAATACCGCAGCCCGGCACGGTTCCGGCTGCGCGCATGGCGTCGTGCTGCGCTAAGCCTTGGGTTTACACTGGCTTGGCAGCAGCGACGCGCACGGTGTGGCGCCTTGCGGTCGATCCTCAATTGAAGATGCCTCAGCTTTCTCCATCAAATTCACTTATTTCCCTGATGTTGGCCTCCCGCCTTGCAATGCCTGCGCTGCATAACTTGCTTTACTACGTCTTGTTTAGTCTGCAGCGGGCATGTTGTCTTGTGCTTAGGTCTTTATGTTCAAAGCGCAGTGGGCCTGTGGTGCGTCTAAGACAAGCTGGAATTAATCACCTTGATGGACACAGCCATGACTAGCGTATGGTCTGACTACCGCCAGCGCATCCAGTGGCGCGCAGGCCTGCATCGGGTGTTGCATCGCGGCCCGCAGGACGATCCGGTAGTGGACGGGCTGCGTGGCATGGCCAGTTTGTCCATTGTGTTGTTCCATTGCTTTTACGGCGCGCTGTTCCTGCTTAAGGACTTTGACCGCGTAAGCGCTTTCGCAGCGCAATTGCCGCCTTGGCTGGGTTTTTTGGCCAATACCGATAAAGCGGTAGATGTGTTTTTTATGGTCAGCGCCTACCTGCTAGGTAGCGCGCTGATGCGTGAGACGGACCGCAATGGCAGGATTGCGGCGCGCGATTTTTATATCCGTCGCCTGTTTCGTATTTACCCTTTGTTTTTGATGGGGCTGGCGGTATATGCTCTGGGTAACCCCGAACTGGCTGCGCGCAATCTCATCTACAACTTGCTTTTCATCGACAACTTTCAGATGAAAAACATTATTCCCGTGGGTTGGTCCTTGTCGATTGAAATGCAGTTTTACCTGATACTGCCAGTGCTGATGGCTTGGCTTATGCGCATGCCGGGGCAGGGCGGTTTACGGGCTTTGCAAGGCCTGTTCGTGCTGTCTTTCGTCCCGGTTATGGGCACGGCGCTGCTCTATCCGGTGACGTATGAAACACCGTTTTATCTGTTCCATCCGCAGCGCGTGGCACCTGCGTTGTTTCTGGATGTAATGTATTTTCAGACGCATACCCGCATCGGCCCTTTGCTACTGGGCCTAATATGGGCCTGGATGCGCCACCGAGATGCTGCGCTGCCCGTGCCGCCTGCGCGCGGCATTACCTGGGCGCTGGGTGGCGCGCTGCTGGCGATGGTGTGGGCGTATTTCCCGGTCTATCAGCAGGACAGCTGGTATTACCAGCATTTTTCGCCCTGGCTGAATTTGGCGGGTCAGATCCTGCACCGCAATCTGTTTTGCCTGGGCGTGTTGTTGCTGGTCTTGCTGGTGCAGGCCGGTGGCGCGGGCGCGGGTTCCGCGCGGCTGGCGGCAGCGTTGCGCGCGTTTTTGGCTTGGGGCTTGTGGCGGCCTTTTTCGCACGTGGTGTTTCCCGTGTATTTATTCCATTTCCCCATGGTTCTGATAGCGGCCATACTTACGTTCCAGACCACAGATGCTTCTACTATCGGCATGATCTCAGTGTCCCAGCTGCTATGCATGTTTGGCATAGCGGCTAGCCTGTCCTTGGTGCTGGGCGTCGTGCTGCACATCCTGATTGAGCAGCCCATGATAGATGCCGGCCACGCGTTTTTGCGCAGACGGTCGCAGGCGCCGGGCCCGACTGACGGCTGAGCTTTTCCCTTGGCCGACGCTGCGCGGCGCTGGACCGAATTATTCGGGTTAGCACTGATGCGGTGCATGCCAACCCGTTTTGGTGCACTCGCATGAACCATGGGGCATACATACGGGCGCCTAGGTATCGCACAAGCGGCACGATGCATGCTTAGCCATAGTGCCCCCTAGTTGGAAAACGTGGAGTCCCGATGAGCAGCCCGATATTTAATGAGATGAGCGACGCGCAGGGCGTCGCCCGCCCGCATTACCAAGCCTTTGACAACTGGCTCAAAGGCGTGTCGGCAGATACTGTGCAGGTCAAGCAGACCGAGGCAGACCTGATCTTCCGGCGCACCGGCATCACGTTTTCACTCAATGGCGACGAAGGTGGCACCGAGCGGCTCATCCCCTCGGACTTGATACCGCGCATCATCCACGGCAAAGAATGGGCGCACCTGGAAAGAGGCCTGGTGCAACGTGTCAAAGCCATCAATATGTTTTTGCACGACGTCTACCACGAGCAACGCATTTTGAAAGCCGGGCTGATACCCGCCGAACAAATCCTTGCTAATGCGCAGTTCATGCCCATCATGCTCGGCCTGGATTTACCGCACCAGACTTACGCGCATATCGCCGGCGTGGACATCGTGCGGCATTCGGATGGCGATTTCTATGTGTTGGAGGACAACTTGCGCGTGCCTTCGGGCGTGTCTTATATGCTCAGCAACCGCTTGTTGATGATGCGCTTGTTCCCCGATTTGTTCCGCCGCTACGCGGTGCGTCCGGTCGAGCATTACCCGGCGCTGCTCTTGCAAACTTTGCGCTCGGCCAGTTGGGTAGAGCAGCCTACCGTCGTGCTGCACACGCCAGGGCGTTTCAACAGCGCGTATTTTGAACATGCGTTTTTGGCTAAGCAAATGGGCATTGAGTTGGTCGAAGGCTCAGACCTCTTTGTGCGCGGCGGCCATGTGTATATGCAAACCACCGAAGGCCCGCAGCAAGTCGATGTAATTTACCGCAGGGTGGATGATTTGTACATGGACCCCTTGAGTTTTGCGCCGGACTCATTGATTGGTGTGCCGGGTCTGGCTTCGGTATACCGCCAAGGCAATGTAGTGATTGCCAACGCGCTGGGCACAGGCGTGGCGGACGACAAATCTATTTACCCGTATGTGCCCGACATGATTCGCTTTTACCTGGACGAAACACCGCTACTGAATAACGTCCAAACCTGGCAATGCCGCAAGCCCGATGAGTTGTCGTATGTACTCGCGCATTTGCCGCAACTGGTGGTCAAAGAAGTGCATGGCGCCGGCGGCTACGGCATGTTGGTCGGCCCCACCGCCAGCAAATCAGAAATAGAGAGTTTTGCCAAACGCTTGAAAGCGCAGCCGGATAACTACATCGCTCAGCCTACGCTCAGCTTGTCGGCGTGTCCAATATTCGTAGATCAAGGCATTGCGCCGCGTCATATCGATTTGCGCCCTTTTGTGCTTATGGGCAAGGACACGCGCATCGTCCCCGGCGGCCTCACGCGCGTGGCCTTGCGCGAAGGCTCGCTGGTGGTCAATTCGTCGCAGGGCGGCGGCACCAAAGACACCTGGGTGCTGGAAGACGAGGAGGCGCTCTGATGCTGTCACGAGTAGCTGCTCAACTGTATTGGCTATCGCGCTATTTGGAGCGCGCAGAAAACATGGCGCGTATTTTGGAGGTGGGTCAATCATTCGCCTTACTGTCCACGTCGGACAGCAACCGCGCCGCGTCGGACACGGTCAGCGAACCACTGGCCATCACCGACACGCTGGAAGCATTCAAAGCCACC
This sequence comes from Comamonadaceae bacterium, assembly GCA_947478935.1. Taxonomy (GTDB): domain Bacteria; phylum Pseudomonadota; class Gammaproteobacteria; order Burkholderiales; family Burkholderiaceae_C; genus Allorhodoferax. The sequence goes on along the minus strand of CANJXV010000001.1, from coordinate 19,622 downwards.
GGCAGACCCATGCGCTCAGACCAAGTCGCGCAGTTTCTGGCCTGGGACCCGGATCATCCTTCGTCCATCTTCAACTGCATACAGTCGTGCCGAGAAAACGCGCGCTCGGTGCGTGGCGCCATGACGGTGGAAATGTGGGAGTGCATCAACGACACCTGGCTGGAGTTGCTGGCACGCAAAAAGAAAATCAAGGGCCCGGATCACCCGGTGGACTCTTCGCTGTTTGAATGGATCAAGCAACGCTCGCATTTGTTCCGGGGTGTGACCTTTGCCACCATTCAACGCGACCAGCCCTACCACTTCATACGGCTGGGTACTTACCTAGAACGCGCCGATAACACCGCCCGCATATTGAGTGTGAAAACGCAAGTGGAACAAGCCGAAAGCAATGATTTGGTGGACGACTACTACCGCCTGGGTGCGGTGCTGCGCTCGGTCAGTGCCTTGGAAGCATACCGCGACACCTACCGCGACGCCATAGACGCGGACCGCGTGTCCGAGTTGCTTATCTTCAACCCGCGCGTGCCGCGTTCCCTCCATTTTTGTCTGGATGAAACTGCCTATATCTTGAAGCAATTGCCGCAACAAACGGGTCGTGAAGCGCGCAAACGCTGCGCTAACTTGTTGACTAGTCTGCGTTTTGGAAGTCTGAGCGAAGTCTATGAAAGTGGACTAGAGAATTACCTGGAGGGCTTTGTCAAAGAAAACATTGCGATGGCCGAAGCGGTACAAACCGATTACCTGGAGTCCATCGCATGAAGCTACAGGTATTTCACGAAACCAGTTACCGCTACGAACAGCCGGTGCGCCGCAGCATACAAATGCTGCGCATGACCCCGGCCAAGACCCAGAGGCAAAACGTGTTGCACTGGCATTTGGACTTGCCCGGTAAAGCCACCGCGTGGACTGATGCCTACGGCAACCTCTGTCATTGTCTGGTGCTGGAAAACGCCAGCCAGGACATTGTGCTGCGCGCTCGCGGTAGTGTGGATTTGATCGAGTCTGACCAGGGCGAGCCCGAGGGCCCGGTGCCGCACGCCGTGTATTTGCGCGCCACCACGCTGACCCGTGTGGACGCGGCGGTACAAAGCTTTATCGAACCCTTCCGAGCCACGGTCAAATCACGCCCCTATATGGCCTTGCATGATGTCATGCTGGCTTTGCTGGAACGCATGCCTTACAGGACCGGCATCACGCATGTGGGCGATTCTGCGGCGCAGTCATTCGCAAAGGGCAAGGGCGTATGTCAGGACCATACGCACGTGTTTCTGGCCTGTGCGCGCTTTCTCGGCGTACCGGCGCGCTACGTCAGCGGGTATTTGCATTCAGCGCAAAACCAGCAAGTTGCTAGCCACGCCTGGGCCGAGGCCTGGGTGGGCGGGCGCTGGATTGGCTATGACGTCAGCAATTCGAGTGACGCCGACCGAGGCCACATTAGACTGGCGCACGGCCTGGACTACGAAGACGCCAGCCCGGTGCGCGGCATGCGCATAGGTGGCGGCAATGAAACTATGCACAGCTACGCAAAAGTAGAATCCGCCATCTACGAACAGCAATAAGGCGCAAGGCATGACTTACTGTGTTGGCATGGTGCTCGACGAAGGACTGGTGTTCGCCTCTGACTCGCGCACCAACGCGGGCGTGGACCATGTGTCCACCTTTTGCAAGATGACGGTGATCGAAGCACCGGGCCAAGGCGTCATAGTCATGCTCAACAGCGGCAACTTGGCAACCACGCAGCAAGTGGTCAGCCGCATTAAGCAGCATGCCATCGATGCTGAAAAGCCGTTGACGGCGCACGCGTCCATGTTTACCGTCGCTGAACTGGTAGGGCGCGAATTGCGCAAAACCATACACACCACCCAAAACGAAGCGCCCGAGCAAAGCGATGTGGATTTCACCGCCACGTTTCTGGTCGGCGGTCAGGTCAATGGCGAAGCGCCGCGTTTGTTCATGGTGTACCCGCAAGGTAATTTCATAGAGTCCACAGTCGATACACCGTTTTTCCAGATCGGCGAGAGTAAATACGGCAAGCCTATTTTGGATCGCGTCATTCAGCCCGGCATCAGCATGTCGCAGGCTATTAAATGCGCGCTGGTGTCGTTTGACTCCACCATTAAAAGTAATTTGTCGGTCGGTCTGCCCATCGATGTTGCGATGGTCAAAACGAATGACTTGCGTGTGACCAAGCGGCATCGCATAGACGCCGAAGACAGTTACTTCAGAGATTTACGCTCCAGCTGGAGCCAAGGACTGCGACAGGTGTTCGGTCAATTGCCGGATCCGCAGTGGCTTAAATAGGTCTTCGGCGAATCAAGTTCGCCTCTGTCAAGTCGGAAACATCTCGCGCAACTTCAGTTTGTAAAACTTGCCCGTAGATGTACGCGGTACGGCAGCAATGCTTTCGTAGCGTTCCGGCAGTTGCCATTTGGCAAATCCGTTCGCCAGAAGGTGTGCGTTGAGTGCAGCAAAGTCCAATGTCTTGCCAGGCTTGGCTACCACGCAGGCGAGTGGCCGTTCGCTCCACTTCGGGTCTGGTATGGCAATTACAGCTGCTTCTGCAATATCGGCATGTCCCATGAGGGCGTTTTCCAGATCGACTGAGCTGATCCATTCCCCACCGGACTTGATCAAATCCTTGGTGCGGTCAGTAATGCGCACAAAGCCGTGTGCATCCATGGAGGCCACGTCGCCAGTGCGCAGCCAACCGTCGGCAGAAAATTTGTCTTCGCTGATGGGCACTTCGTGGTAACAGCCTGTGATAAAGGGGCCGCGCACTTGTATCTCGCCCACGGCCTGGCCGTCCCAAGGCGCATCGTGGCCATCGTCGTCACGCATACGAATATCCACCAGCGGCACCGGTACACCGGCCATGGCGGCACGCCGATAGCGCTCGTCGGCATCGGCATGGACGAACTCTGACTTGGTGTACGACACGGTGGCCAGCGGCGAGGTCTCGGTCATGCCCCAGCCCTGTTGAATCCAGATGCCGTGTTTATCGAAAGCGCGTATCAGCGCCTCGGGCACCGCTGCGCCGCCGACCAGGCTGCGCATACCGGTGGGCAATTTCCAGCGGCCAGGCTGTTTGTCTAGAGAGGCCTCGTAGGTTTGAATCAGGCTCATCCAGATGGTTGGCACGCCTAGCGATAGCGTGGGCGGCTCCAGTTGCATCAGATCCAGTAAATCGTCTGGGTGCAAATGCGGGCCGGGAAATATCAGTTTGCAACCGGTCATGACCGCGCCATAGGGCATGCCCCAGCTATTGGCGTGGAACATGGGCGTGACCGGGAACACGACATCGCTGCTGCGCAAAGCCCAAATATCGGCCGTGCATCCCACCAGGGTATGCAAAATCGTCGAGCGGTGCGAATAGACCACGCCCTTTGGTTTGCCGGTGGTGCCCGAGGTGTAGCACATGGACACCGCGTCGTCTTCGTGGTGTGCCACGTACCGAAACTTTTCGCCATCGGCCTGCGCCAGCAAGGCTTCGTAGTCTAAAAAGGGCGCAGCCACCGGCGCACCGGAAAAGGGGAAGACGATGATTTTTTCAAACGTACATTGGCCTTGAAACTGCGCCAGCAAAGGCAGTAGTACATCGTCCACCACCAAAAAGCGATCCTTGGCATCGTTGGCGATCCAGGCGATTTCGTCCGGTGCTAAGCGCAAATTCAGGGTGTGCATCACGCCGCCTGCGGCGGGTATCCCAAAATAGCACTCCAAATGCGCATGGTGGTTCCAACTAAGCGTCGCCACCCGGTCGCCCGGCTGCAAGCCCAGATCTACAAGCGCCTGGCCCAGCTTGCGGGTGCGGGCGTAAAAGTCGCCGTAGCTGTGGCGACGCAACGATTTGTCGGGTAAGCGCGAGACGATTTCGTTGCTAGAAAACAAGTACCCCGCGCGGTCCAATAAGTGGTTGAGCGAAAGAGGCACCGGCATCATGGTGCTACGGATGGGGCGGTCGGCGGGCATAGAGGAAGTCTTTCCAAAAGCGGTCAATGTACAACCGGTTCGGACAACTATAGCCAAGGCTTAGGAATCAGATTATGGGGATTTTCCCCGCTTTCACATTCTGGTCTGGTTGGGGCCGCCTTGTGCGGCCAGCCAATTAGTCCACCTTGAGCGTCAGCCCCAAGCCCAGGAAATTTACGCCGTTATTGGGCAATTTGATATCAGCATTGCTGGCGTGCCGGTATGTAAAGGCCAGGCGTGCGCGCTGGTTCAGATCCGAAATACCGATACCCATTTCGTCGGTAAATTGGAAATTCGTAGATTTTTGGCGGGTGCCGATAGCGGTTTCGCTGACCAGCGTAGGCCCCAGGCCGACGCTGAAATCTACAATAGTTGCGCCCACTTGTAGCCCGTAACGTCCCATAGGAATCAGGGCTAAAGAGAAAGCCTGTTTGGAATAAGGCCCTAAATCAGCGTTCCAGACCGAGCCTAAAACCGTGGGCAGGACTTCAAACGTCATGGACTGCGGCAGCATGGTCGAGGCGCCTAGTTTGCAATCCATGGGCGAGAAATTTAGCGAATGGGAGGAAAGCTCCTCGTCCTTGGCCGCTTCATAACCTAATTTATAACTATTTTTACAATCAAACGAGTTTCTATTAAAAATAGCGAAAGAGTTCGTCAGAAGGCCCGCTGCCACAACGGTGGATTTCAAGGTGTCGTTATCTATCGCGAAACTCGATTGGGCGGCCAGCAGGCTCAAAAAAGTGGCAGCAAATGACTTTTTCATGGGGATTTTCTGGGTTTTCGGGGTTGGAAATAGCGGTATCAGTTTACACGGCTGTATTTCTAACGAATAAGAAAGGGAGTGGATTATGTTTTTTGAAATTTCCAAAATAGCCGGTTTTTTGGTCTCGCCAGTGCACATGCTGGTCGGGCTGGCTTTTGCGTCGACTTTCTGGCCACAAGTTACCAAGCGCAGCGCATCGTTCCGGGTAATCCAGCTGATATTGGGTATTTTGTTATCGATGCTGATTTTCCCCGTCGGCAACGAATTATTGGTGCCACTAGAAACCCGCTTTGCTGCCCCTAGCAAGCTTGCGGACCGCGTCGATGGCATTATTGTTTTGGGTGGCGCGGTGGACGAGGTGCTTAGCGCCGGGCAAGGTCATCTCAGTATCAACGCAGAAGCGGAGCGCCTGCTGGCACCGGTCAGTCTGCTGCGCAGCTATCCCCATGCGCGCCTGGTTTTAACCGGCGGCAGTAGCTCACTAAATCCCGGGCCGTTCAAGGAAAGCGATAAAGTGCGTCCCTTCTGGCGTGACGCCATCGTCGATCACGGGCAGGTGCTGTATGAAGAAGCCTCACGCAATAGCCACGAAAACGCTATCTTTACCCGCGACCTGGTTAACCCTAAGCCCGGCGAAAAATGGCTGCTGGTCACCTCGGCCGCTCACATGCCACGCTCCATGGGCCTGTTTCGCAAATCGGGATTTGATGTAATACCTTATCCCGTGGCCTTCAAGTCCACCGGTAAAAGCGGCCAGTGGTACGTGCCGCGCACTGCCGGGGCAGCATTAGGAAATATCGAGTCTGCAGTACATGAATACGTGGGGCTTTGGGTGTACTACCAGACGGGCCGCATTGACGACTTGTTTCCAGCACCTTCGGGCAAATAAAAAGTACGTCAAACGGCCTACTAGACGGTAATTGCGGGCTTTCTCCCGCTACATTACCCGCATTACATACAACAGTGTATTGAAGGATTGTCCGTGCTTATTACGCCCAGCATTGCCGCCCATAGTGCCACCTTGCCACTGGCACCTTTAGCGATAGCGCGCCGCGCGGTCGGACCGCAAGATGTCCAGATTGACATTGAGTTTTGTGGAATTTGCCATACCGATTTGCATGTGGCTAAAAACGACTGGGGCCGCAGCGTTTACCCCATTGTTCCTGGCCATGAAATTGTCGGACGCGTGCGTGCGGTAGGTGCGCAGGTCACGCGCTTTGCGCCGGGCCAAGCAGTGGCGGTCGGTTGCTTTGTGGGCTCCTGCGGTACCTGTTCATCGTGCGCGGACCACATGGAACAGTATTGCCTCAGTGGTTACACCCTGACCTACGGTAGCCCCAGCGCAGACCCCGGCGGCTACACCCAGGGCGGCTACTCCAAGAGCATTGTCGTAGGCCAGGACTTCGTGCTTTCCCTGCCGGACGGTCTAGACCCGGCCAGCGCCGCCCCGCTTCTGTGCGCGGGTATTACCAGCTATTCGCCGCTGCGCCATTGGGGCATCGGGCCGGGCATGACGGTAGGCGTCATCGGCCTGGGTGGTTTGGGCCATATGGGTATCAAACTGGCGCATGCCATGGGTGCTAAGACGGTAATGATCACCACCTCGCCCGGCAAAGCGGCCGATGCCATGCGCCTGGGGGCGAATGAAGTGCTGATTTCTACGGACGAGGAGGCCATGTTGGTCATGGCCAATCAGTTCGACTTTTTGCTCAATACCATCCCAGTCCCGCATGATTTCAATGCCTACATGAGTCTGCTCAAAGTCGATGGCACCATGTGCATTGTGGGTGCCATTGGCCCCAACGCCCAACTCAACACCCGCCCCATGATCCTGGGACGCCGCAATATTGCTGGCTCGCTGGTGGGTGGTATCCGGGAAACCCAGGAAATGCTGAACTTTTGTGCCGCCCACGGGATCGTCTCGGATATCGAACTGATTAAGGCCGCGGACATCAACCAGGCCTATGAACGCATGCAAAAAAACGATGTGAAGTACCGTTTTGTGATCGACATGGCCAGCTTGGTTTAAGGGCTTGAGTCTGCTATTGCGCGCGATGCCAGCGTTGCCAATGCGCATAAGCCAGGCGGTACGTGTTTAACTGCACTTGCACTGTGGCGTCGATTTCGATGCCATAGCCCCCGGCCATCAATAGCACCAAGGGGATGCGCCGCGCCAGGCACCAGTTCAGTACGCGTTGGTCGCGCGCTTGCATGCCTTCAAAAGTTAGCTTCAGCCTGCCCAAGCGGTCGCCCTCGTGCGGGTCGGCCCCGGCCAGAAAAAACACCAGTTGCGGCGTAGAGCGCCGGTCCAATTCCAGCAGCGCAGCATCCAGCGCAGCCAGGTAGTCCGCGTCTGCGGTGCCGTCGGGCAGACCCACATCCAGGTCGCCAGCTTCTTTACGAAAGGGAAAATTCTTGTCACCGTGCAAAGACAGAGTAAATACAGTCTCATCCCCCTGAAAAATCCGCGCCGTTCCGTTTCCTTGGTGCACGTCCAAGTCGATCACCGCTACTTGCAGGGCGCGCCCCTCGCGCAGGTGCTGGGCTTGTAGCACGCGCGTGGCTACGGCCACATCGTTGAAAACACAAAAGCCGCCACCCTTGTCCGCATAAGCATGGTGCGTGCCACCGGCCAAATTAGCGCCAATGCCCTGGCGGATCGCCGAACGCGCGGCGGCTACAGTGGCGCCTACCGAGCGACGTGCCCGCTCCGCCATGGCCTCGCTCCAGGGAAAACCTATTTCGCGCAGCACCGCTGGTGGCACGCTGCCATCTGCAATGCCGCGCACGTAGTCTGGCGTATGCACCCGCAGCAGGTCGACATCGCTGGCGCGCGGCGCTAGCAGCAATTGAATGTCCGGCAAATGCGCGACCAGAGCGTCGCGCAGCATGGCGTACTTGGCCATAGGAAAGCGGTGCCCCTGGGGCAGGGGCAGCACAAACTGGTCGCTGTAAAAAGCTTGCATGCAACGCTGCCAAACGCAAAAGGCTAGCGTTCCTGCATGGGCCAGCCGCCTATAGCCAGCGCCACCCAGCCTGCCATAAAAGCGATGCCGCCATAGGGCACCAGGGGGCGCAGCAGTTCGAAGCCATACAACAGGCGCAGCTCAATATTCAAGCAAAATAGAAGGGTGCCCGCAACAAACAAAGTGCCAGCTGCTATGGTCCAGGCAGTAGGTCTACCTTGGTGCGCCAGCAGCATCGATACCAGCAAACCCAAGGCATGAAAACGTTGTAAATCCAGCGCCCAGGTCAAGGCTTGGGCGTCTTGCACAGACAGTGTCAGGGTATGCGCGGCTACTGCACTCACGCCGATAGATAGCGCGGCGCTCACGCAGGCAAAGAACAGAAAAAAACGCAAGGCAGCAATCATGGGTGGTTCGAACGCATAGGCCGCGCTCGGGCTGGTGTGGGGCAGTGGTGTGTCATTGAGCAGCGGGCGCGGTTACTAAGAAAGCGCAAGCGCTATTGTGTGCGCAGGCTTAAAGCCCCATTTTCTTCAAAGTTTGCCCATTGCCGACTTATACGTTGATCACCCGCCGTGCAAAGCGCTCCAGGTAGTCCATAAGTTGGCTGGCGCCGTCGGCGGCTTGGGCTTCTTGGCCGGAGGCTATGGCCTCGGCCAGCACCAGGTGAAAGCGAGCGCCTTCGCTGATTTCGCCCTCGGCCTGGTAGCGGTACCAAAAGCGGCGGCATTGCACCACCAGTGGTACCACCGCTTTGACAGCGCTGTGATTTCCGCAGGCGGCGTGGTTCACGTGGTCCAGTTCTTGGTCTGCAGCCATGTACTGGTCGATATTGCCGCTCGCGCCTGCCTTGATCATTTTTTCGGCGCAGCGCACCAGGCCTTTGCGCTGCTCTGCACTAGCACGCCGGGCCGAGCTGGTGGCGATGAGGCGCTCTAGGGCGCGACGGGTTTCTATCAGATTGAGGTGGTCCACCACGTCGATAGTCGATACGCTCAGGCCGCGCCGGGGTTGTTGCACGATCAGGCCGATGGCTGTCATGCGCATAAGCGCTTCGCGCACCGGGGTGCGGCCCAGTTGCGTCAGCTCGGCAATTTCGCTTTCTACCACCGGCGAGCCTGGAGCGATTTGCAGCTTGGAGATAAGCGCTTCAATGCGGTCGTACGCCAAGTCTGCGGCCCGGCGTTTGGGTTCGATACGCGTAACGGTGCTTTTGGTGGCCATAGCTTTATTTTTGTATCCGCTGCATCCCAGTCTTGGCGCGCTGGCGGGTGCGGTAGTTTATGGGCATAGGCCGCAGCGCCATGGGGTAGTCAGAAGCGCTCATGACAAGGCCTGGGTGTCTTCGCTTGCCAGGGATAAGGTGGACACGCGCGCGGGGCTGAGCGGCGGGCGTGGTGAGGGCGCGTCCCAGCCAAACAGGTGCTGCGCCGCTGCGCCGCATATGCGGCCTTGGCACGCGCCCATGCCGCAGCGTTGGTGAAGCTTGGCATCGTTCCAACCGCTGCAGGCCGCGACGCTGCCATAGGCTACGTCTTCGCAGCGGCACAGCAGCGTGTCTGTTCGCGCCAGTGTGCGCAATTCGGGGCGCAGCGCGAATTGTTGATCTACACGGTATGCAAAATCCTGCCAACGGGCGCGCGCGTGCAAATGCGCTGCGGCGGGTTTTTTCCCGAGTGTGGCAAGGCCGGCCATATGACCTTCGGCCATAGCCAGTTCGGCACCACCAGGACCCGTACATTCCCCTGCTGCAAAGATATGTGCCACGCTGGTCGATTGCTGCCCGTCCACTTGCAAGGCTAAATGACCTTGTGCGCTAGGCTTTGTGGCGCAGCCCAGCAGGCGGCCTAGTTCCACGTTTGGCACCAGGCCAAAGCCTACGGCCAGGCGGTCGCAGTCCAACTGGAAGGTTTGCGCGCCTTGGCGCAACTGCACACTTTGCAGGCATGCATCGCCCTGGGCCGCGACTACATAGCTATCGCATCGGTAAGCTCGGTGCATTAGCGTTGCCGCCTGGGCCAGCTTATTCGGCCAGCGCAGCAGCCCGGCGCCAAAAGCGGCCACGTGCAGCCAAGTACTTTGTTCTGCTACGCGCAGCACGTGTGCGCCTGCTTGCGTGGCGCTGGCCGCTGCCGCCAGCAGCAATGGCCCGCTACCGGCTATCACGATGCGTTGGCCGCGCACCGGTAGCCCGCTTTTGATGAGTGCTTGCAAGCCCCCTGCGCCAGTTACTCCGGGCAGCGTCCAGCCGGGAAAGGGAAGTAAGAGTTCGCGCGCGCCCGTGCACAAAATCAGTTGCTCAAAGCCTTGCACCCAAGCACTGTTCGCGCTCTCCAGCAGCAGCGCCTGGCTGCCTTGCGCAGCCACTACCCGCGTGCCGCAACATAGGCGCACATGGGGGTAACGAGCCAAAGCTTCTTGTAATTGCTGCAAGGGGCCGGGCGATGCAGCGCCCGCGCCATTACGCCAGACTTGACCGCCGGGCGCGGGGTTGTCATCTAGCACCACGATGCTGCGGCCCGATGGCGCCGCGGCGAGCGCCGCAGACAAACCGGCAGGCCCTGCGCCTACGATCAAGATCGCGCAGGGATCTTGGCTTGCAAAAGTGTTGGGCGCGGGCATAGTGGCGTTCATGCTGCGGCCCCGCTTTTCACCACCATCCCTGGCGCGCACAAAGTTTGGCAGGCCAATTGGCTGTGTCCGTTGACCAGCACGCGGCATTCCTGACAAACGCCCATACCGCATACCGGCGCACGCGCCTGCCCGCTGACCGAGTGGCGCGCGATGCCGTTGCCACACAGGTACAAAGCCGCTGCAATGCTGGTGCCTGCGGGCACCTGCGCGGCCTGCCCGTTCAGCTGGAAATGCACCAAGGCGTGTGCGTTTTTCATAGGCTTTGCAGGGCCCGTGACGGCAAGTAGGCGCTGCCATCGAGCGCGCTGGCACTGGCGCAAATACCCGATGCAATCAGCTGTGCAGTACCGGTGGCAGTGGTCACACCCAGTCCCTCATGGCCCAGCGCCAACCACAGCCCGGGCCGGTGCGGATGTGGGCCGATCAGCGGCAAGCCGTCCGGCGTAGCGGCCCGAAAACCGGTCCAGGTGCGCGTGATCTGGATGTCACCTAGGCAGGGTAGGTAGTCGCTGGCGCGGCGTAGCATGCGCGCCAAAATGGGCGGTTCGATAGCGCTGTCGGTGTTGTCAAACTGGCGCGAGGAGCCGATCAGCAATTGCCCAGTCGGACGCGGCTGCACGTTAAAGGCCACCGAGGTGCCGCTGCTCTCGTGCGCGCTTTTGACATAACCCAGTTCAACCAATTGGTGGTGCACCATGCCGGGGTAGCGAGCGCTAATCGCCAGGTGGCCTTTTTTGGCTTGCAGCGGAACTTCGGGGCATAGCGCCGCGGCGCGCAAACCGGCGGCCAGCACGATGGCCGGCGCGCTGCGTGTGTTGCCATCTGACAAGCGCACGCGCCCATCTTCCAAGGCACTCACTTGCGCTTGCAATACGCGGATGCTGCCTGCGTTTTTTCCTTCTTGCCGATGTGCTTCGCCTTGGCCTAGCAGCCAACGCGCGGCATTGGGCGCATACACCACGCCATCGCCGCCCACTTGCAGCGCCCCAGCCAGGCCGCTGCGCAAGGCTGGTTCTAAGCCTGCAAGCGCGCGTGCATCAATCAACGTGCTGCCAATACCTGCAGCTTGCAAGCGACTTTGTTTGTCGGCTGCGGCTTGCATTTCTTCCTCGTCTGCTGCAATCCACAGCGTGCCGCAATGGCTGTAGCCGCAGCTGCTGTCCATGCGGGCCAGCCAATCGCGCCAAATAGCCAGTGATGTGCTGGACAAGGCCAGCTCCGCCGGGTTGTCGTCCATCACCACCAAATGACCCATGCCTGCATGCGTTGCGCCGCTCGGGCCGTCATCGATCACTAGCACGCGCAGTCCGCGTTGGCCTAGTTCGTAGGCGCAAGCAGCGCCCACGATGCCCGCGCCGATAACGATGGCCTCAGCGTCCATGCAGAGCGCTAGCAGTTAAACCAGGTGTCGTTCATGCGGTAGCCTTCGGGGAAGGGGTCCTCAGGGTCCGCGCCGTAATAGGACAAGCCGGTTAGCCAGGCACGTCCGCTGATCTGCGGAATGATCGCCGGCGTGTCGCCCGCTTGGGTCAGGCCGTGGATGCGGCAATGAAACTCGGTGCCCAACACCGAGGTATGGGTAAATGCTTCGCCGGGGGCGAGGTCGCCGCGCGCGTGCATCAATGCCATGCGCGCTGAACTGCCGGTGCCGCAGGGACTGCGGTCCAAACGGCCTGGGGAGACGATGACGGCGTTCTTGGCGGTTTTGACGCCAGCCACGGTTTGCAGCGGCCCAGCGAACAGCGTCATATTGATAGTGTGAATGCCAGGGTTGACCGGGTGCACGCTGGGCAGTTGCACCGCAGCGGCCAGCTTGATGCGTTCGCCCACCTCCACCAGATCGCGCGCTTCGGTGCGGTCCAGCGCAAAGCCCAGCCCGGCCGCGTCCACGATGGCGTAAATCATGCCGCCATAGGACACATCCACCGGCACCGTGCCCAGGCCCGGGACTTCGATATGGGCATCGCGGTGCATCACAAACGAAGGTACGTTGTGAAAAGACACACGTCTGCACTTACCGCCTTCGCACTCAGCGCGCACGCGCACCAAGCCGGCGGGTGTGTCCACGCACAGTTCGGTCACTGGATATTGCATAGGAATCATGCCGGTTTCCAGCACTACGGTCACGGTACACATCAGGTTGGAGCCCGACATAGGCGGGTAGTAGTCGGACTCGATGACGATCATGCCGAAGTCCGCTGCTGGGTCGATGGCCGGGGTGACGAGATTAACTGCGGCGTTGACGCTGCCACGCGGGTCCGACAAGAGCATGGTGCGTAAAAAGTCTTGCTTGTCTTGAACCGCCAGTTGGCGCTCGAACATAGAGTCCGCGCGTGGTGCAATAACACCGCCGGTAATGACGCGACCTACTTCACCTTCGGCATGTGCGCCAACGACGGTGATGATATTTTTGAGGTTCATGCGGTGCTCCCTAAATGACTGTCGATAGTGTGAAAGCCTGGATCATGGAATGGGCGTCCGATGGCACTTGTTGCTTGCCGTCTAATGCCGCTAGTCCAGCACGGCCAGGATGTCGCGGTGCAGCGCGCCGGCGATGTTCACGCCGTGGGCCATGCTCTGCGCTCGGGCGGCAAAACGGCGCTCGGAGGGCAGGCGTGCGCCTTGGCCGCTGATGGATTGCAAGAGCGCCTCCGCGCTGGCCTGGTCGGTGGCCGCGTCGCGCCCGGAAAAAAAGCGCGGGTCAAAAGCCAAAATCAATTCGCCATGGCGCGGCGCGCCACCAGGCCTGCCATCGATGGCGACCGATTCGGCGCTGGTCAGGTCGCCCAACAGCGGGCCGGCCATCAGTTCGATCATGGTGGCAAGGGCCGAGCCTTTGTAACCGCCAAAGGTCAGCATGGCGCCGCGTTGCAAAACGGTGGCTGCGTCGGTAGAGGGTGTGCCGTTTTCGTCGATACCCCAGCCTTCTGGCAGAGCGCGACCGCTGCGGCGGTACAGGTCGATCTCGCCACGCGCAATCGCGCTGGTGGCAAAGTCAAACACATAAGGATGTGCGTTGGCACGTGGCCAGCCAAAGGCTATCGGGTTGGTGCCAAAAACTGCGTGCTTGCCGCCCGCAGGCGCCACGCAGGCATGGCTGGGCGTCATGATCAGGGCACACAAACCAGCCTCCGTCAGACGCTCCACTTCGGGCCACAGCGCGGAAAAATGTAAGCAATTGTTGATGACTAAGGCACCCAGGCCCACGCTGCGGGTTTTTTCAATAAGGAGTTCGCTGCCCAGCTCAAACGCCAGCGGAGAAAAATTGTGTTGCGCATCTACTGCCACTACGGCGGCTGAGCGGTGTTCTACCAGCGGCAACGCATCGCGCACCACTTTGCCTTCGCGCAATGATTGGGTGCACATCAGCAAACGAAACAAGCCGTGCGAGTGGCAGTGGTCGCGCTCGCCCGCGGTCATGACGCGCGCCATGGCTTGTACTTGCGCTTCGATAATGCCGTGGTGGCGCAACACGCGCAGTGCCAGGGCGTGCACTTCTTCTAGCGACAGATGCACGGTGTCGCTCATGCTGCACACTTTGCATTCATAAACGTATGCCCCACACAAAGGGGTCTTGCGGATCCAGCACCAGCGTGGCTTTGGCATTGATGTGGGCTCGGCCTCGGATGGTGGGAATCACCTGCCCGTTGTCCAGCGAATAGCTGGCTTCAAAGCGGCTGCCGATGATGCTGGCCTGTGTCCAAACCGCGCCGGGCGCCAGCTTGCCATCTGCCGCCAGGCAGGCCACTTTGGCGCTAGTGCCGGTGCCGCAAGGCGAGCGGTCGTAGGCGCCGCCGGGACAGAGTACAAAGTTGCGGCTGTCCGCGCCGCTATCGTCCGGGCCGAAGAGTTCGATGTGGTCGATCTCGGCGCCTCCTGTTCCGGTTATGTTTTGCGCCACCAGCGCGTTTTTCAGGGCCATGCTGTAGGCCGTCAGACCTGCCAAGTTGTCGCTGGCTACGTGCTGGCCGTGGTCGCTGGCCAGAAAAAACCAGTTCCCGCCCCAGGCCACATCGCCATGCACCAGGCCATAGCCCGGGACCTGTACCGGCACTTGGTGCAGATGGCGCATGACCGGCACATTGCGCACGCTGACCGAACCATCTGCATGCAGCGTGGCCCGCACCTTGCCCACTGGGGTCTCGATGGTATGCGTACCCGCGCTAATACGACCCAAAAAGGCCAGTGACACCACCACACCAATCGTGCCGTGGCCGCACATGCCCAGGTAGCCGGTGTTGTTGAAAAAAATCACGCCCGCCGCGCTGGCTGGATCTTGCGGGGTGCACAGCAGCGCGCCTACCAGTACATCATTACCGCGCGGCTCCAACATGGCGGCGGCGCGCCAGGCATCGTGCTGGCTGCGCAAAATTTCGCGACGCTCTGCCATCGTGCCCTGGCCTACATCCGGGAAACCGGCGATCACCAAGCGCGTGGGTTCGCCGCCAGTGTGCGAGTCAATCACCTCAATCGTTTGCATAGCTTTGCACTCTGGTGGTATTCAAAACAAATCGCACATCGGCGGCTGACACGCTTAGTGCGAGGACTTGAGAAAAGCCGCCGTCTCGGGGCGTTGCGGGTCGTCAATCACTTGCTGCGGTGTACCGATTTCATGGATCACGCCGTTGCGAAAAAAAGCTACGCGATCGGACACATCACGTGCGAAGCGGATTTCATGGGTCACCAAAATCATAGTCATGCCTTCGTCGGAGAGCATGCGCAAAGTGTCCAGCACTTCGCCCACCAGTTGCGGGTCTAGTGCCGAGGTCACTTCGTCAAACAGCATGTAGTCTGGCGACATGGCCAGCGCCCGCGCAATTGCCATGCGCTGCAACTGCCCGCCCGAGAGCTTGCCCGGGAATACCTTGAGCTTGTCTTGCAAGCCCACATGGCTGAGTTGCTTGACTGCCAGTTCTTCGGCCTGCGCCTGGCTCAGGCCGCGCACTTTACGCGGTGCCAGCATGACGTTTTCTAGTACCGTGAGATGGGGGAAAGCGTTCCATTGTTGGAACACGATGCCAATGCGCTGGCGCAAGACGTTGATGTTGGTATCGGGCGCGTGGACGTTGGTGCCATCGACGCGTATCCTGCCACGCTGAATCGGCTCCAGGCCGTTGATGCACATCAGCAAGGTGGACTTGCCCGAGCCCGAGCCACCGATAACCGAGATTACCTCGCCCTTGTTCACTGTCATGCTTACGCCTTGAAGCACTTCCAGATTGCCGAAGGATTTGTGTACTTGGTCGATTTCAATCATTTTCCTGCCATCCTTTTTCCACGCGCTGCCCGATGCGGGCAATGCCCCAACTCATGATGTAGTACATCAGCCCGGCAATCGAGAGCACCAAAATGGGCTCTTGAATTCGGGTGACGATGGACTGCGAGGCGCGCAGCAATTCCATAATGCCAATCCACAGCACCAGCGAGGTGTCTTTGGTCACGCCAAGCGTCAAGTTGATCCAACCCGGAAAGCTCACCCGCGCCGCCATCGGCATGATGATGTAGCGCAGAGTTTGAAAATAATTCAAGCCTAGCGAACGCGCCGCCCGCACCACATTGGTCGGCACCGCCAGCACCCCGCCGCGTATTACTTCGGTGCAGTACGAAGCGCAGTAAATACCTAGCACCAGGCAGCCAATGGCAAAAGCCGTCCAGTTGATACCAGCGATGCTGTTAAACGAATTGAAGAGCACAAACTGAATCAGCAAGGGCACACACCGGAACACATCCAGCAGCCAACCCAGTGGCGCACTGGCACGCGGGTAGACCGCTCGCACCAGGCCAAATACCGCGCCGGATAGTGTGCCGATCAGCATGGCCCACAGCGTCAGTTGCAAACTGACCCAGGCGCCTGCCAGCATGAACTGCAGGTCGGAGAGTGAGAAGTCGGTACTGAACATGCAGCGACCTAATAACGGAACAAGCGCCAAGCCAACAGGCGCGCACCGATCATGATGCCTTTAGCCAACAGGTAGTAAATCACGGCGGCAATCGCGAAAAACTCGAAGGTGCGAAAGGTCAGCACGTTGTAGGCCTGGGTGACGCCGGTCAGGTCGTTATTGAGGCCAACTACTACCCCTAGCGAAGTCATCAGCATGGCCCAGACCATCTGGTTGGTCATGGGGTAAAACACAATGCGCAATAGCTGCGGCACAACGATCAGGCGGTAAGCCTGAAACGCGCTCATGCCCAGAGAACGCGCCGCGCGTACCTGGGTGTGCGGTATGGCTTTGAGGCCGCCGCGAAAATTCTCGGTGAGGTAGCCCGCATTGTTAAACGTGATGCCTGCCAGCAGGGCCAATGAAGAACTGAGGTGGATGTCGAAGGCGCCCAGCCCGAAGT
The DNA here is from genome assembly GCA_947478935.1 of Comamonadaceae bacterium. Classification (GTDB taxonomy): domain Bacteria; phylum Pseudomonadota; class Gammaproteobacteria; order Burkholderiales; family Burkholderiaceae_C; genus Allorhodoferax. Next base: position 2,945 of record CANJXV010000001.1, on the reverse strand, counting down.
ACAGCATATAGATTTGAAACAAGGCCGGTGTGTTGCGCGCCACCGAAACCCAGGCATTGGCAACGTGGCGCAGCGGCGTTTGGTGGGCGGTTTGCATGGCGGTGAGCGCCAGTGCGATGAGGACGCCAAACACCATTGACAAGACCGTGGCTTGCAAAGTGACCCAAGTGCCCAGCAACATATCGGGCAAGGCCTTGAAGGCGGCAATCCAGCGGAAGGAGTAGTCAAAATCCATAGCCGCACTATGCCTTATGCCGGGGCGCTTTCGGTGGCGGGGCTGGGTAGCAGCCAAGCTGGCAGGGTGTGCGGCGCATGGCCAGTGCAGGCGGTGTCAGCGCAGGCGGCCAACGAGCCGAAATGCACTTGGCGCCCAGTCAGGCCCGGGGCGTAGTGCGCGTACTTGCCCGAATTGGTCATGATGACGCGCGCTGCGACCGGCACCACTGGCTCGTCCAGCATGCACCAGCAGGTATCGGTAATCAGGTTCACGCCAAAGGCTTCGAGTACCGCAATATCGCCATTGGCGCGCGCTTGTTCTTTCACCGCGCGGCCCAGGGTCAGCACGGTTTGCGTGGCCGGGTGGCGCTGGCGCCCTTGCAGCAAGCGGGCCAGCGCGTGGCACTCGGTGGCAGAGAAATGGGGGTTGCCCAGGGCTACCAAATCCACGGTGGGCTCGGGCGAGCTGCTGAGCTCGCGCCAGGAATGTTGCAAGTCCTGCAAGCTGACGCTAAAGCTTTGCGTCGGCGCTTTACCGCCCAGGGCAGTGGCGGCATCGGCCGCCTCCGGTGTAGCGCCCACAATATGAAACATGGGCGCTGCGCTGCTAGTGGCAAAGGCGGCGCCAAAGGCCTTCATGTCGTCGCTGGTGAGGCCTGATTTCTCCAAACCGCACAGCACCGGGATTTGGGTGCCGCACAGAAGACCCACGTGGTAGCCCAGCAGCGGGTAGTAGGCATCGTCTGCGCCTTGGGGTGCGGGCACGTCGATACGCAGCGTAGCGTAGCGGTTGCCCGGCAGATGGCAGCCGGCTTTGGGTGCGCGACCTGTCAGGGCAATGCAGACGTCTAAAAAATCGGCGTACTTGGCGGTGTACGCACCCAGAACGCTATTGGCATAGACCACCGCATTGGACTCAGCCCAGACGATGTGTTCACCGGCCAGCGGTGCCGTGTCTAACAAATACGGTGCGCAGGTGTAACTCGCCTGTGCGCCCATATCGACATAGGCCTGGCCCAGCGCGCTGGCGGGTTCGCCAAACACCGGGTCTATGCCCAGTACGCGCCAGCGGCGTTGATCGACAGATATGGAGTTGAGGGTGGTCGGCACTTTCACTTGTGCGCCCCAGGCGCACAGTTGCTGCGCAAAGCGCAAGCTGGCCGAGCCGGTGTAGATGCAGCCGTCGATATGCGCCTGCACCACGTCAATGAGTTCGGTAGCGCCCTGCAAACGCGCCATGCGCAGCACAATTTGCATCGCCACTTGGCGCGCTTTGCCCTGGGCACCGGCCAAGATTTCCTGGTCTTGCGCGCTCAGTTGCATGCCGTCGGGCACGCCGTTGATTGTGGCGTCTTGGGCGGATGGCGCAGAAGGCGATTCGCTTGTTGCAGCGAATGTGGCTGCTTGCACAGAAGCGCTTGGTGCTTGGTCGCTCAGAAGTAGCTGGCCATCGGCCTGCACTTGCGCCCACGCGGCATCGCGCAGGCTGGCAAAAGCAGCGCTGCCCACGCTGACGACGGGCAGGGCGCGTCCAAAGACCAATTCGGCCACGATAGCGCCTAGCGCCAGAATTTCGTCGGCTTGTTCCAGTACCAGGGCTGCAGGGCCGTTGCCGTTGAGGATGACTTCCATCAGCACGCTGCTACCGGTGCAGGAACCGCGTCCGTTGGGAATGGCCAGCACTTTGCCGGTGATGATCTGTCCGCTTAAAGGGTGGTGGCGGTCTATCACTTCGCCGCTGGTGGGCGCCACGCCGCCCCAAAAACTCAGCGCGGTGTCGCTAAAAAGAACGTGCCCCTCTGCCGAACCCGAGGTGAGCGCTTCGCCTTGGATGGCTTGGGCCTGCATAAAAAATTCTCGTACAGGCGCCCGCAAGTCCCACACGGGGGCTGGCGGGCGCGGATTGCTATCAGTAGTAAACGCCGGGGACGGTCAGGTCGGGTGCATTGCCTTCGCCTACCCATTTTTTGTACAACTCCGCATAGCGGCCCGTGCGCACTTGCTGGTTTACAAACAGATTCAGGTAGTTGATCAGGCCAAACTCGCCGCGCGGTGCTACCAATGACACATAGTCGATGGGGTAAGGCGCATTGCCGCCTACCTTCAGTCGCTTGTCGTACTTGCCTGATTTGATTGATGCAAAGGCCACCGTGGAGGTCGCAACGGTTGCATCAATCTTGCCCTGGCTGACGGCCAAAATCGTGTCGGCTTGGGTCGGGAAGGCCAGGAAGCTGCCTTTCTTGTCGTTCCAGGCTTTCACGTCTTTTTCCAGCGCGATGGCTTCGTAGGTGCTGACCGTGTTGCCCACAGGGTGGCCTTTGAGGTCTGCGTAGTTTTGAATCTTCTTATCGTCACGGGTCAGCACGACCATGGTGAAGGCGAAGTAGGGAATAGACATACCCACGGTCTTGGCACGCTCCAGTGTGTCCGAGGTGGAACCCACCACGATGTCTACGCGGTTGGATACCAGCGCAGGGATACGGTCGGCAAACGGGGTTTCCACGATTTCAGGCTTCACACCCAGCACTTTGGCCAGGTCATTGCAATAGTCCACATCAAAGCCGATGGGGTTGTTGCTGCTATCGCGCGAGCCCATGGGCGGGAAGTCCAGCACCACGGCGCAGCGCAGCTTGCCCGACTCAATAATGCTGTCAAGTTTGTCTTTGGCGAAGGCCATAGGGCCGGCGCACAACAAAGCGGAACCAACAGCCAGTACCGCGAGGGATTTC